>DASUBK010000231.1:0-6961 GCA_035763305.1 Terriglobales bacterium
CCAGGCTGATCAGCAGGGGATTGCCGGCAAAGGCGGAGATCGAAGAATAAGGCGAGTTGCCGGAGCCCACCGGTCCCAGCGGGAGGATCTGCCACAACCCCTGGCGCGCCTGGGCCAGCCAGTCGAGAAACTGGTAGGCGGCGGGGCCGAAGTCTCCGATGCCGCCGCGCGAGGGGAAGCTGGTGGGATGCAGCAGGATTCCGGAGGCGCGATCTGCCATTGCAGTGGTCAGTGGCTGGTGGCCAGTGGCCAGTATATCCGTCCGGAGCAATAACGCGCAGGTTAGAGCCAAACTCCAGGTGGAAGCGCCGGGCTTCAGCCCGGCGAAATAAGATACCGGCAGAAACTGGGCTTTAGCCCCGGTGGCGCGTCACCGTCACCGGGCGGCGCCGATTGAGCTCCACCGGGCCTAAAGGCCTCGACTCCGTCGAGGAAAATCGGCGGGCTAAAGCCCGCCGCTTCCACGCCGCAGCCGGACGATTTCCGACGCGAGATGCGCCAGCATTCTTATTCGCCCGGGGTATTGCGCTGCGTGAGCCGCTTCATTTCGTCCTGGTTGATACGGATCTTCGACTCCTTCTCCAGCTGGGTGCGAAGATTGGCGGCAAACAGTTCGAACATCTGGGCGCGCTTCTGCTGCAGCAGAGTGTCGCGGAGGCGATCCTGGGCCGCGGCGAAAGCGGCCGGCGGAGGCTCCTGGCGGTCGACGACCTTGATCACCGCCGCGGTGCGGCCGGCGCTGATGGGCCCGCTGATCTCACCCGGCTTCAGGTCGAAAGCGACGGAAGCGGGGCCGCTCATGGCGCCCAGTTCCGGAACCTGGCCGGTCGGCCCCAGCATGTCGCTGGTCTTGACCGTGGCGCCGAATTCCTTGGCAGCCTTGGCGAGGTCGTGATCTTCCTTGGCCTTCTGATCCAACTGGTCGATCTTCTGCGCCAGCAACGCGCCCGCCTGCTGCTGCTTGTAATCCTGCTCGACCTTGGCCTTGATCTGTTCGAAGGTCGGCGTGGCCGCGGGCACGATTTGCGTGACCGTATACACCACGTCACCCTGCGGGACGCTCACCGAGTCGGGCGCGGAATTGACCTTGGCGCCGAAGACGGCGCTCATGAATTCCGGCGCGGCGCCGACGCCAGGCAGAGAATCGGTGCGGGCGAACAGGTTGCTGTCCACCGCCTGCAATCCGTGGTCCTGCGCCGCCTTGTGAAGGCCCGCCAGCCGCGCTTCCGTGACCACCGCATTCGTCAGGTCCTGCAGCTTCTGGCTGACTTTCTGCGCCCTGATCGCGCCTTCGATCTGCGGCTTTACTTCCTCCAGCGGCTTCAGGTGCGCGTCCTGCTTGTCTTCGACGCGGATGATGTGGAAGCCGAAGGTGCTCTGGACCAATCCGCTGGTCTGGCCCTTGGCGAGGGAGAAGGCGGCCTTCTCGAATTCGGGGACGGTCTGCTGGCGGCGAATCCAGCCCAGTTCGCCGCCCTGGTCCTTGCTGCCGGGATCATCGGAGTTCTTCTTCGCCAGTTCGGCGAAGTTGCCGCCGGCCTGCACCTGCTTGAGGATGTCCTCGGCCTTGGCGCGCGCCGCATCCACGGCTTTCTGGTCGACTTTGCCGTTGGCGCCCGGAGGCGGCGTCTTGATCAGGATGTGGGCCACCTTGACCTGCTCGGGAACGCGGTACTCATCCTGGTGGGCCTGGTAGTACTGCTGCAGCTCCTGCGGCGTGACCTGCAGGGACTGCTCGACCTTCGCCTTGTCGACGACGACGTAGCTGGCCTTGCGCTTTTCCGGGATGGAGTTGACGTACTGCTGCTTGTGGCTGTCGTAAAACGACTTGAGCACATCCTCGCTGGGATGGATCTGCTTCATGATGTCGTCTTCGTTGAGCACCGCGTAGTCAAACTTCACCTTGGTGTTTTCCCGCTGGTACTCCTGCTTGATCTCATCCGGAGTCACCGAGGCGCCGCCTTCGACCGCGGCCTGCAGTTTTTTGATGAGGATGTCGTCCTTCATCCGCTGCTCGAATTGCGGCACGCTGAGCTGGAAGTAGTTCTGGACGAAGTTCTCGTACTGGTCCTCGCCGATGAAGTTGCCGCCAGGAAACAGCTGCGGGCCGAAGGGGCCGTTCTGCAGTTCATCGCGCAACTCGGCGTCGGAAACGCGGAAGCCCATGGTCTGGGCCTGGTTGATCAGCGCCTTCTGGGTGATCAGCATGTCGGCGGCGCGCTGCATCAGGAAGGGCATGAATTCCTGGGGAAAGCCCTTGGGAAACTGCTGCCGGCCCATCTGGTTGGCGGTCTGCTGCACGTCGACCATGGTGACGGACTGATCGCCGATCTTGGCGAGCACGCCCTGCTCGGGCTGGCCGAAGCCGAAGGCGTCGCCCAGCATGCCGCCGGGCACCAGGGTGATGACCATGGCGCCGCAAATGACGACCAGCAGGCCGCCGAGAACGATCTTCTTGGTTTTGCCGGGAGTTTGCAGAAAACGAATCATGTGCTTTGGTAACTCCGTTGTTCCCACGCCGGGGACCGCGGCGGCGGGATGACAGCGCGCCGGGTGATTGAGACCGGATGCCCCCGGAATTCGAGCGGGGCGCTTGCGGGCACCCATCATTATAAACCAGAGACAGAGCGGGAGTTAGCGCAGCGCGGGGGCGCCAGGCTTCCCGTCCCGGGCAAAACGCCGCTTCACTTGACAATCTAGTGGAGCAGCGTATGCTCGTTCACTAGGCAATCTAGTGGAGGGCGCGATGGGCGAAAAAGGCAGCGGCGTGGTGCAGGGCACGCTGGACATGCTGATCCTGAAAACCCTGGCGCTGGAGCCGATGCACGGCTACGGCATCGGGGTGCGGCTGGAGCAGATCAGCGGCGGCGCCCTGCAGGTGAATCCCGGCTCGCTGTTTCCCGCCTTCCGCCGCCTGGAGCGCGAGGGCTGGATCCGCGGCGAGTGGCGCAGCAGCGAAAACAACCGCCGCGCCCGCTATTACCTGCTCACCGACTCAGGGAGGAAGAAGCTCAAGGCGGAAACGCGAGAGTGGGAGGCGCAGACGGCGGCCATCGCCCGCGTGCTGCGCGCCCGGCTGGGAGAGGTGTGATGTCGGCGCTGCGGCGAGTCGCCGGCGGAGTCCGCGCCCTGCTCCACAAAGGCGCCGGAGATCGCGAACTCGACGAGGAATTGCGCTCGTTTGCGCAGCACTCGGCGGACGACAAGCTGCGCGCGGGAATGGATCGCCCCACGGCGATGCGCGCAGCGAGAGTGGAGATGGGAAGCATGGCAGCCATTAAAGACGATGTGCGCGACACAGGCTGGGAGTCCACGATGGAGTCGCTGGGGCAAGACGTCCGCTACGGGCTGCGCGCGCTGCGCAAATCGCCCGGCTTTGCCGCGGTGGCGGTGCTGACGCTGGCGCTGGGCATCGGCGCCAACAGCGCAATCTTCACGGTGATGAACGCCGTGCTGCTGCGGCCCTTGCCGTACGGCAATCACGGCCGGCTGATGATGTTGTGGGGCGACAACCACGCCACGGGATCGCATCGCGATTACGCGAGCATGCCCACGTTTGAAGCCCTGCGCGCCCGTAGCCAGACCCTGGCCGGGGTGGCGGCGGTCTCGCCGCAGTGGACGGTCATTCTCAAAGATCAAGCCGAGCCGCAGCGTGTGACCGCATATTTTGTTTCGCCGAACTTCCCGCAAGTCCTGGGCGTGACGCCACAGCTGGGCAGGTTTTTCACGCCGGAGGAGAACGTCCCCGGCAGGGAAGCCGCGATCGTGATCAGCCACAGCTTCTGGCAACAGCAGTTGCAGGGCGACCCGAACGTTCTGGGACGGACCCTCACCTTCGACATTGGCCCGGCGCGCGTGGTCGGCGTCATGCCCGCAGGGTTCCAGTACCGCGACGATGTGCAGCTGTGGGTGCCATTGGAGGCCAACCCGATACTGGCGGATTCGCGGCGCAGGACCGTCGTTCGTTTTCTCACGCTGGTCGGCGCGGCGAAGCCGGGCCTCGGTCTCGACCAGGTACAGCGGGAGATGAGCGGCATCGCGGCGCAACTGGCCGCCGAGCATCCCGACACCAATGCGGGCTGGGGCATCAACGTGGTCAGCTTGCGCGACGAGGTGAGCGGCAAGGTCAAGCCGGCGCTGCTGGTGCTGCTCGCCGCCGTCGGCCTGGTGTTGCTGATCGCCTGCGCCAACGTCGCCGGGCTGCTGCTGACCCGCGCCGCGGCCCGCCAGCGCGAGATCGCGGTGCGCCGCGCGCTGGGCGCCGGCCGCACGCGCCTGCTGCGACAGTTCATCACGGAGAGCGTGTTGCTGGCGTTCCTGGGAGGTGGCGCAGGGTTGCTGCTGGCAAAATGGGGGATGTCCCTGCTGCAGACGCTGATCCCGCCCAGCATCGCCAGCGCCGGCACGGCAAGGATCGACTGGCAGGTGCTGGCGTTCACCGCCGCGATTTCGCTGCTATGCGGCATCGGGTTCGGCATTGCGCCGGCGTTGGGAATGGGGGCGAACCTGCATGACTCCCTGCGGTCGGCGGGGCGCGCGGCCGGCAGCACGCTCAAGAGTCGCCTGCGCAGTTCGCTGGTTATCGGCGAGATGGCCTTGTCGGTGATGCTGCTGGTGGCGGCGGGACTCCTGATCCGGAGTTTCTTCTCGCTGCTGGAAGTGGATCCCGGCTTCCGTCCCGATCACCTGCTCACCTTGCAGGTCATGGTCCCGTCGGGGCCGGAGTACGACGCCAAATATGCCAAGCCGGAGCAGCGCGTGCAGGCCTACCGCGAGATGTTCCAGCGCATTGAATCGATCCCCGGCGTCACAGCGGCGGGCGCCGCGACGCGCCTGCCCATGCTGGGTACGCTGACCACGAAGCTGCAGGTCGAGGGCCGCAATGTGCCTCCAGGCCAGGAGCCGGAGGTGGAGTTCCGGCGCGCCAGCAGCGGCTATTTCCGTACCATGGGCATTCCCACCCTGCAAGGACGCACCTTCAACGATTCCGACCGGTTGAACACGGCGACGGTGATGGTCATCAACCAGGAGGCGGCCAAGCGCGTCTGGCCGGGCGAAGACCCCATCGGCAAACGCGTGAACTGGGGAGGAAGCTGGGCCACGGTCATAGGCGTGGTCGGCGACGTGCGGCAGTTCGGGCTGGATGCGGCCGCCGCCCCCGAGGTGTACATCTCGTTCGACCAGGGGCCTCCCAGCAACCCGCTGCTGGTGATCCGCAGCGCCAGCGACCCGGCATCGCTGGCGGCGGCGGTGCGTGCGGCGATCCGCGAGCAGGAGCCGGGGATGGGGATCTACGGTGTGGAAACCATGGAGAGCGTAGTTTCGGCCACGGTGGCGCCGCGGCGGGTGAACACCATGCTGATGGCGACCTTCGCCGGGCTGGCGCTGTTGCTGGCCGCGGTCGGGGTGTACGGGCTGCTGAGCTACGCGGTGACGCAGCGCACGGCCGAGATCGGAGTGCGCGTGGCGCTGGGTGCGGCGCAGCGGGATGTGTTTCGGCTGGTGATGGGCAGTGCCGGCCGCCTGGCGCTGCTCGGGCTGGCGATTGGCATCGCCGGGGCGCTGGCCGCATCGCGGCTGTTGCGCAGCGTGTTGTTCGGCGTGTCACCGGCCGATCCTCTTACCTTCGTCATTGTTCCGCTGGTGCTGATTGTGGTGGCGTTCCTGGCGAGCTACCTGCCGGCGCGGCGCGCCGCCCGCATCGATCCCGTAGTCGCCCTGCGCGCGGAGTAACAGGAGGAGCGCGTGTCCTTGCTGAGTCGAATCGTGAAAGGAGCGGTAGCGCTGTTCCGTCACGACGACAGCGACCTCGAAGACGAACTCCTCTCCTACCAGCAGTATTCGACGGAAGGCAAGATGCGCAGGGGCTTGTCCAGCGAGCAGGCGCGCCGTGCTGCTTGGGTCGAGATGGGAAGCCGGGAGGCAGTGAAAGACGAGGTGCGCGATGCGGGCTGGGAGTCGGCAATTCACTCCATCGTGCAGGACGTCCGCTACGGCGCGCGCATGCTGCGCAAGGCGCCGGTGGTTACGGTGATTTGCGTCGTCACGTTGGGGCTTGCCATCGGCGTGAATGCCGCCATCTTCAGCGTGGTGAACTTTCTCCTCTTCACGCCGCTCCCGGTGCGCCATCCCGAACAGCTTGTGTTCCTCGCCTACCCGCGCGAGGAACAGCATTTTGACGAGTTCTTTTCCTGGGCTGAACTACAGGAGCTCCGCCCCGCCGCCGGAGCTGTTTTCTCCGACAGCGCCGCACTGATCTTCGGAGGCGTGAATGGGCAATCGGTGCGCGACGGTCTCACGGTCGACGGACACACGGAAAAGGTCGAGCCGGTTTACGTGAGCGGCTCGTTCTTCTCCATGCTAGGAGTGCAGCCGCACCTGGGCCGGCTGCTGCTGCCGGGCGAAGGCGAGGCGCGCGGTGCGGATCCGGTCATCGTCCTCAGCTACCGCTACTGGATGCAGCGCTTCGGAGGCGACGCCAGGGTCATCGGCAAGCAGGTGCTGTTCGACGGTGTGCCGGTCACCATCGTGGGCGTGGCCGCCAAGGGTTTCGCCGGCGTTACGCCGCTGATCGAGATGCAGGCGTACGTGCCGCTGGGAATGGCAGCGCAAATCGGACAAACCGGGCGCGACTTCTACGCCAAGCCGGATACGCGCGCGGCCATTCTCTTCGCGCGGCTACGTCCCGGGGTGACCAGCGCGCAGGCGGAGTCGGCGCTGGCGGGCGTGAGCGAGCGCTTGAAGAGAGAATTTCCCCGGCCTCGAACCGGGCAAACGCTGCTGGTTCGCGCGCTGCGGCCGCCCGGGCTGATCAACGGCCCCAATCCGCTTCCCGGGGTGGCTGCGCTATTTCTCACGCTGGCGGCGATGGTCCTGGCCTTGGCGGGAGTGAATATCGCCGCCCTGCTGCTGGCGCGCGCCGCGGCTCGGCGCACGGAGATGGCGGTGCGCGCGGCCCTGG
>DASUBK010000232.1:0-3013 GCA_035763305.1 Terriglobales bacterium
CCATCCGCGCTACATCACCGACACCTTCCAGCAGGCGGACTCCATCGGAGTGGGGTCGATCCCCGTCGTGGTGCTGACCGGCTTCTTCACCGGAGCGGTGCTGGCGCTGCAGAGCGCGAATTCGCTGGCCCGCTTCGGCGCCTTGTCGATGACCGGACAACTGGTGTCGCTCTCCATGGTGCGCGAGCTGGGACCGGTGCTGACGGGTCTGATGGTGGCGGGCCGCAACGCTTCCGGCATGGCCAGCGAGCTGGGCTCGATGAAGGTCACCGAGCAGATCGACGCCATGCGCGCGCTGGGCACCGACCCGTCGAAGAAGCTGGTCACCCCGCGCGTAGTGGCGACGACCATCATGCTGTTCTTCCTGACCATCATCTCCGACCTGGTCGGCTTGGCCGGCGGGTACATGATTGCCTACCTGATCCTCGGCCTCGACACCTATCAATACTGGAACTCCGCCTACCAGACGCTGGTGTACGCCGACGTCTTCATGGGCTTGACCAAGCCGCTGCTGTACGGGTTTGTCATCTCCACCGTCGGCTGCTTCTATGGGCTGTCGGCGCGCGGCGGCACCCAGGGCGTGGGCCGCGCCACCACCCAGGCGGTGGTCACGGCGTCGGTGCTCATCCTGGCGGTGAATGCCTTCTACACCCGCTTCCTCATGGCGGTGATGCCCTCGCACTGATGCCCGATGAACCCAGCAACGGTCACGGCAGGCTGGAAAACACGGAAACGCCTGTCGTGTTCGAAGATGTCGCCATCGCCTTCGACGCCACTGTGGTGCTCGACGGCGTTTCCTTTCGCCTGAAGAAGGGCGAAACCAAGGTGCTGTTCGGGGTGGCGGGCGCGGGCAAGAGCACCATCCTCAAGCTGGGCCTGGGACTGATGAAGCCGGACCGCGGCCGCATCACCGTGCTGGGGCAGGACGTCACCGGCATGAGCGAGGCGGAACTGTTCGAGATGCGGCGCGACGTGGGAATGGTCTTCCAGGAGAGCGCGCTCTTCGATTCGCTGACGGTGCGGGAGAACGTGGCCTTCCGCCTGATCGAGGAAAAAGTTCCGGCGGACGAGATCGAGGCGCGGGTGCGCGAGTCGCTGCGCTTCGTCGAACTGGAGCACACGCTCAACCAGTTCCCGGCGGAGTTGTCGGGGGGCATGCGACGACGGGTGGCGATTGCGCGCGCCATCATCACCCACCCGGAACTGCTGTACTACGATTCGCCCACCGGCGGGCTCGATCCGGTCACGTCGACAACGATTGTCGAGCTGATTGTGAAGCAGCGCGACGTGGCGCAAAGCAGCGCGTTGATGGTCACCCACCGCTTGCAGGACGCCTTCGTCATGGCCACCCACCGCTTCGATACGGAGCAGAACCGCATGGTGCCGCTGCCCGCGGGCGAATTTATCGCGCGGCAGACCTTCCTGGTGCTGAAAGACGGGAAGGTCATCTTCGACGGCACCGCGCCCGAGTTGGCCTGCTCCGACGACGAGTACATCCGGGAGTACATCGCGTAGAGTTTCAGTTTCAGTTTCGGCGTAGCGATAGGGCCCATCGCTGTGCGCACCACACTGGAGGGAAGATGCGCTGTGCGGCGATTGCTGCTGCGATCCTGGCGTGCCTGGCGGCGGCTGCGCCAGGGGCCGGGTCGCCAACGTTCGCGCGCACGGCCGAGCGCCTGGCCCGGGGTCGCTACCTGGTGGAGTCAGTGGGCCGTTGCTTCGATTGCCACTCGGAACTGGATCGCCGGGGCAATGTCATAGCGGCCATGCGCGGGGCGGGGCGCATCCTGCCCGCGGCCGAGTCTAAGATTGCCCGGCCTCAGTTCCTGGTTTGTCCCAACATCACGCCCGACCGCGAAACCGGCGCCGGAAATTGGAGCGATGCGCAACTGGAGCGCGCCATCCGGCACGGCATCGGCCACGATGGGCGGACGCTGCTTCCGTTCATGCCTTTCTGGGCGTTTCGCAATCTCACCGACGAAGACTTGGCCTCGATTGTGGTTTACCTGCGCAGCATTCCCGCGGTGCGCCACGTCCTTCCCCAACGCAATGTGGTGGTGGTGGATCCACAAGCGAACTGGGTTGCCGCGTCGCAGCCGCCGGCCGTGGCTGCCTCCGCGTCGCCGGAACAGCGGCAGGGGGAGTACCTGGTGCGCATCGGCCACTGCACCGGCTGTCATAGCGCCAACAAGACAGGAGGAGGCGTTCTGCTGCTGGGCGGCGGGATCGTTTTCGTTCGTCCCTGGGGCACGGTGGCCAGCGCGAATATTACCCCCGATGCGTCGGGAATCGCCTACTACGACGAAGCTCAGTTCGTGCGCACGATTCGCACCGGCCAGGTGGGCGCACGCCCGCTTAGCGCCACCATGCCGTGGCGGTTTCTGCGGCGGCTTCGGGACGACGACTTGAAGGCGATTTACGCCTATCTGCGGACGCTTCCGCCGGTGCCGCACCGGGTGGACAACACCGAGCCTCCCACATTGTGTCCCAAGGACGGGAACCGGCACGGGTTTGGGGATCGCAATTGAGGCAGTGGCTAGTTTCTAGTTTCTAGTTTCTGGCGGTTCAGATCCGGATGGCAGTAGGGGTCCTTCGCTGCGCTCAGGATGACACGGCGTAAAGCGTTCATGACATCGAAAGAAAGTTGGCGGGTCGGATTGACGGCTTTCGTACGTCGGGTCAACCGGCTTTCGTACAACGTTGAAGAAAGCCGAGGCCGGTCGGGGTCGACCGGCCTCCATCAGGCTTTTGGTGGAAATCTCAGTTACAGAAACTGGAAACCAGAAACTAGAAACTACTTCTTGCCCGCCGCAGCCGCTTTCTGCATCTCCATCCACTTCTTCATGCGCACCTCGCGCGCCGCGACCAGCTTGCGCAACTCGGGCGTGCTGCTCAGCAGCTTTTCGGTGTACTGCATGAACTCGGGGCCGGCGGTGTCGCGGATGGCCTTGATGTAGGGCTTTATCTTCAGATACACGAAGATGATTTCGCCGCCCCAATCCATGAACAGGTC
>DASUBK010000233.1:0-12608 GCA_035763305.1 Terriglobales bacterium
CTTTGCCGACGGCAGCGAGCGGGTGGCGGCCAAGGTGTATCGCGCCAGCAAGTGCGGCTTACAGGGCGCCAAGGGACGCGCCAAGACCGAATCCACGAACCTGCAGCGGGTGTGGGAGACCTTCCAGAAGCGGCGGCTCACCGGCGTACCGCGCCCGGTAGGCGACTTCACCGAGCTGGGGGCCGTGGTCGCCGAGAAGCTGACCGGCCTGCCGCTGCAGTCCATCATCATGAAGGCGGCGCTGCTGCCGGGCTATGCCGATCGCGGCATCCTGGTCGAAGGCGCGCGGCAAACCGGACTGTGGCTGCGCAGCTTTCACAAGGCCACCGCGGAAATGCCCGATCCCTTCCAGCCCGACGCCCTGCTCACCGACCTGGAAAAGCTGTGCGAGAACTGCAAGGGCGAAGGCCTCGACGACACGGCGGTGCGCACCATCCTCAACGGATCGCGCAGCATCCTGATGCGCACCAAGAAAGCGCTGCCCTGCTCGGCAGTGCTCAACGATTTCTCGCCGCTTAACGTCATCGTAGGCGAGCAGGGCATCGGCATCGCCGACTACGCCCGCATGACCCTGCGCGGCAACTCCTTCCACGATGTCGCCCATTTCCTGGCCTCGGTCGAGGCGCTGGAGAAGTATCCCTTCTGCAATCGCACGATCACCACCCAGGTGCAGGAAAGCTTCCTGGAAGCCTACGGCGTGAACGCCTCCGAGGCCTCGGTGATCCGCGTGCTGAAGATGAAGGCGCTGCTGGGAATGTTCGCCCAGGGCCGCGGGGTGAAGGAAACCGCGGTACGCAAGAAGGTGATGTGGGCGACGGTGATGAAACGCTTCATCCAGCAGGCGGCTCAACGATCGCTGGCCCCGGCGGCATAAAACTCTCTCTCCTCCTGGAGTACTTCCCGGCGGCGCGCAGGCGCCGCCAATTTTTTAGGAGCGAGGAGTGAGGAGTGAGTGGCTCGTCGTCGCGATCCTGGTCGCCCCATTGTTTGTCATCCTGAGCGAAGCGAAGGATCTATGTTTTTTCGTGGCGACAAACGAATGCATAGATCCTTCGCTTCGCTCAGGCTGACAAGAGAAGGGGCGTTAGGATGACAAAACAAATTGCGCTCCGGATGACAGAAGAAGAGCGTTCGGGGTGGCAAACAAAAACGGCGGCGATTGCTCGCCGCCGTTCTGCTAGTCCCCAGCCCCTAGCCCCAGCCCCTCTAACTGCGTCGCTAGTCCCTAGCCCCCAGCCCCTTACTGCGGGATCTTCGGCGGCTCTTTCTTCTGTTGCGGCTGCTGCGGATTGGGCTGCTGCCCGGCCGCGGGCTTGCCCTGCTGGTCGGTGGGCAACTGCTGCCCCTCGTAGGTGATCTTCACGTTGGCGCCGAAGCGCTTGTAGTTCTCGTACTTCACGATTTCGCGCACGTGCACGTCGCCGCTGGAGAAGTGCAGCGTGTCGTCGGCTTTGGTGTAAGTCGGGAACCAGTAACGACCGTCAATCTGCTGCCGCCAGGTGGTGAAGGCGGGGAACAGGTTTTCGTCCTGGCCGTGTTTGCCGCCGCGGATGTCGGGGACGGTCTTGCCGTGGGTCTTGACGATCTGGAAATCGTGGTCGTCCACCCAGATGCGCCCCTGGAAGTAGCGCTTTCCCTTCTGGATCTGCTTGGGCGCGATGTCGAAGACGTAGCAGTGGAGTTCGTCCTCCTGCTGCTCGCCGACGTAGAGGATCTGGTACTCGGGGATCTCGTCGCTGGTGAGGACGAAGGGCAGGCGGTTGCGGATATCGTCCAGGTCCTCCTTGGTCATGCCGATGCGCTGCAAGGTGGACTGGGGCGCGTAGTTGACGTGCTCGATACGCTTGCCGCCGTCGTCGAAGGTGACGTCGAACACCTCGCGGTACTCCCCGTCGACGGTATCGCCGTCGAGCGTCTGCACCTTAACATCCTGGGTGTAGGTGTAGTTGTCGCGCGCCTGCTTGAAATCCTTTTCCTTGGTGGCGAAGCGCTGGATGATTTCGTCCACCGTGATGCCCTGCGGCTGTTTGTTTTCCAGCGGGCCTTCCTGGGCGAAAAGGGGCACAGCCAGCGCCAGCGTGAGCGCAGCCAGGATGATGCGGAATAGCTTTTTGTTCATGGGGAAACCTGAGTAGCGGGCCTGGGACTCGCGTACTAATTTGGATGCCGGCGCGGGCCGCCCGATGCAGCGATTTTACGCCCCCGAACCGCTAATCGGTTGTAGAAACACGGGTTGCGGGCAAAAGTTCCACGTGGAACAGGGCAAAAAACGCCACGGATTTCACGCATTCACACGGATCCACCTTTTTCTTTGATCCGTGCCGATCCGTGAAATCCGCGGTGTTTTCTTACCGCGCCGCCGTGCCCATCGCCAACTCGTGCTCGAACTCCTTGTTGGCCATTTCCAGGTAGGTGCTCTTGGGGAGCAGTTCGCGGCTGACCGTCTTCAGCATGTCGCCGGAGATGGCGCCGTGCTGCACCAGTTGGCGGCCGGCCTCGCGCGCTGCATCGAGCACGTCGTGCACCGCCGCGCCCATCTCCAGCATGGCGCCGAGCAGCGGCCCGTGCGGACGCAGCAGCGCGCCGGCAAATTCGAATCCGACAGTGCGGCAGAACATCTCGAACTGCGCCAGCAGCGGGTGGAAGTTATCCATTTCCCAGAAGCCGCAATTGGAAACCAGCACCACCTTCGCCGGCGGGGTGTCCTCGCGCAAAGGATGGGTGCAGTGGCCGTGGCGCAGCCGAATGGCGGGCTCGACCAGCGGAACCAGGCGATCCATCAGGTTCTTCATCGGCCCGGAGACGCCCCACACATACAGCGGTGTGGCGAAGACCCAAACGTCGGTGCCGCGCAACTTGGGATGCAGGAGTTGGATGTCGTCCTGCTGGTGGCAGGCGCCGGGCGATTTGAACCAGCAGTTGAAGTCGCCCAGGCAGGGATTGATATGAAGGCGGCTGGTGTAGAAAACCTCGACCTCCGCGCCGCATTCGCGCATGCCTTCGACGAACGGGGTAAGAATGAGGGCAGTGTTGCCGTGGTCCATCCGCGGGCTGCCGTTGAAGACCAGCGCTTTCATGCGGCACCTCCGAGGGCAGTGTGTGTCGCCGGCGAGGCAGGCGTCCAAGCCGTTCGGCACAGGCTTGTGTGATGGCAGACCAGAATGGGAAAAACAGGTCACCGCCAAGGGCGCGAAGGAACGCAACGGCGAAGGACGAGACGCCCTTACGGCAGCGTGTACTCGAAATCGTAGAAATGCTTTCCGTCCACGATGTTGATGGTCAGCCGTCCGGAAATGCCGGCGAGTTGAGCGGTGCCGGAATCGGGCACCACGGCGATGTTGAGCTGCTGCGTGCCGTTGGCCATGGTGCCGTTGTGCTGCAGGATGAAGCTGCCGCTCTTGCCTTCCAGCGTGCCGGTGACCCGCTCGATGGCCACGTAGGCACCCGAGGTCTTCACCGTCGCCATGCCGGTAAGCATCTGTCCCTTGCTGGTAGCGTCGAGGTCGCCGTGCCACTGCTTTTCCAGCGTGTAGCGGCCGAGCGCGGGATCGTCGGCGGGCTGCGGCGTCAGCTTCACTTCGAAGCTGCCTTTGGCGTGGCGGGTCATGCGGTTCTCCTTCCGGGGCGGCGCCGGATCGGCGGCCTGGGACCAGGCGCCGGCGGCCAGCAGGACCATCAGGCAGATGTAGAGGGTGGCGGGGACGCTGCGCATGGCGCTACTGTACACGACCAGTCGTCACATGCCCCGCGGACATTCGTCACATTGCGTCGGGAACTAAGCACTGAACAGCGCCAGTGCTTTCCGATACACTTCCCTGTCTTTTCCGGAGGCAGGCGTGATGCTACGTCGCGTGGTCCTCGCAATCCTTTTCCTCGGCGCATTCTCCTTCGCGCAGAAGCGTCCCTTCACCTTTGAAGACATGATGGCGCTCAAGCGGGTCAGCGATCCGGCGGTTTCTCCTGACGGCAAGTGGATCGCCTTCAGCGCGGTCGAAGTCAACTTGGAGCAGAACAAGCGCACCCCGCACCTGTGGGTGGTTCCGGCGGCGGGTGGGACGGCGAAGCAGGTTTCCAATGAAGCCGCGGGCGAGGACCGCCCGCGCTGGTCTCCGAATTCGCGCCAGCTCGCCTTCCTTTCGTCCAAGGACGGCGGGCCGCAAATCTGGCTCGCCGATTTCGATGCCGCGGCGGTGGCGCTGGGCAATGAGCGCAAGGTAACTGAGATTTCGACCGGCGCCGGCGGCGAGCTGTGGTCCCCCGACGGCAAGTGGCTGATGTTCACCTCCGACGTATATCCCGACTGCCCGGACGATGCCTGCAACAAGCAGCGCGACGAGCAGCGCGCCAACTCCAAGGTCAAGGCCGCGATTTTCACTCACCTGTTCTTCCGCCACTGGTCGGCGTTCACCGGCGACAAGGTCACGCACATTTTCGTGGTGCCGGCCGCGGGCGGCGTGGCGCGCGACCTGACGCCCGGCGCCCACGACGCGCCTCCCTTCTCCCTCGGCGGCGAGGACATGTACGCCTTCTCGCCCGACTCGCAGGAGGTCGCGTTCACCAGCAACATCGACGAGCTAGCGGCGATCAGCACCAACAACGAAATCTTTGTGGTTCCGGTGAGCGGCGGCACGCCCAAGAAGATTTCCACCTCGCCCGGCTCCGATTCCACGCCGCTGTACTCGCCCGACGGCAAGTACATCGCCTGGCGCATGCAGGAGACGCCGGGATACGAGAGCGATCGCTTCCAGTTGGTGGTTTACGATCGCCAGTCGGGCCAGATTCGCAGCGTCACGCGCGCCTTCGATCGCTGGGTGGAGTCGTTTGCCTGGTCCAACGATTCCAAGATGCTGTACCTGACCGCGGACGACAAGGGCGAAGCGCCGATCTACGTGGTCCCGGTGAATGGCGGGGCGGTAAAGGAACTGATCCGCGGCGAGTGGGACAGCTTGCGCCTGGCGCCGGACGGCACGATTTATGCCAACAAGGCTTCGGTGCAGGCGCCGAGCGAGATCTGGGCGGTGCATCTTAACGGGGCCGGCGGCGCTCTGCCGACGCAGATCACCGATCTCAACCACGACGTGCTGGCGCAGATCGCCATGCAACCGCTGGAGCCGTTCTGGTTCACCAGCGCGAAAGACAAAGTCGAAGGCTTCCTCATCAAGCCGCCTAACTTCGTCGCCGGGCAGAAGTACCCGGTGAAGTTTCTGATTCACGGCGGCCCCGAGGGCGCGTGGGGCGACTCGTGGTCGTACCGCTGGAACGCGGAACTGTTCGCCGCCAACGGCTATGCGGTGGTGATGATCAACCCCACCGGCTCGACCGGCTACGGGCAGCGATTCACGCAGCAGATCCAGGGAGACTGGGGCGGGCGGCCGTTCGACGATCTGCTGCGCGGCCTCGACTACGTGCTGGCGCACTACTCCTATCTCGACGGCACGCGGGTGTGCGCCATGGGCGCCAGCTACGGCGGCTACATGACCAACTGGATCCTCGGACATAGCGACCGCTTCCGGTGCATCGTCACTCACGACGGCATGTTCAATACCGAGTCGGCCTACGGCTCGACCGAGGAGCTGTGGTTCCCGGAGTGGGAGTTCAAAGGCACGCCGTGGCAGCAGCGCGAGCTGTACCGCAAGTGGTCGCCGATGCTGTACGCCACGCGCTTCAAGACACCGACGCTGGTGGTTCACGGCCAGTTGGACTACCGGCTCGACGTTTCCGAAGGCTTGCAGCTGTTCACCACCTTGCAGCGGCTGAAGGTACCGTCCAAGATGCTGTACTTCCCCGACGAGGGTCACTGGGTGCTGAAGCCGCAGAACTCGCGGCTGTGGTACAAGACGGTCAACGAGTGGGTGGACCAGTGGGTGAAGAAATAATTGCCGAGTGCCGAATGCCGATTGCCGATTAGTGAACGGCACGGGACGCGTCGCGCGACAGTTTCAGAGAATCTCGCTCCTGGGTTGGCTGCACGATGGCGGGCGCCGGTACGCGCCGCAGGTTGAATTCGACCGCGCTGCCGGCAATCCTGGCGGTGACCTGCACGTCGAGCACGGCATACGACGAGAACGCCGGGGTGAAAGCGGCGTAGCCCTGCGCATCGGCGGTCACGGTCGCCTGGGCGGCGGCCACAGCGCTGCGCTGGGCAAAGTATCCGAGCGACAGATCGCCGACTCCTGACTTCACCCAGTCTCCGCCGGGGTGAAACGCCATGGCCTGGAACTGGACAGCCACTCCCGGCACCGGGTTGGGAGTTCCGGACGAATCCACCACTCGCACCGCTACCGGCTGAAACGCGCCACTCACGATTTGCGCATCACCGGAGACGACCTGCAGCCGCTGCGTCACATCTGGCACCGGGAGTATGGACAGGCCCGGGCTGCGCATCTCCGCGTTCGGCTGGAGGTGCGGTATCACGACGATTTCATTCGCAAGATTGCTGAACGAGACGGTGATCGTCGCCTGGCCCGCCGCGTCGGTGATCGCCGAAGTGGCCGACAAGACGGCAGCGCCGCGGATCAGATCGAATTCCACTCCCCTGCCCGGCCGCGCGAGGCCATTGAAAACCAGCCTCACGGTCAACGGCACCACCGCCGAGGTTCCTTGCGGCAGGTTCAGCACTTGCGGGGTCGACCACAAGGTGGGCGCGTCGGCGGAGAGCACTCCCACCACCATCGCGTAGGAGACGGCGCCGTTGGGCAGGGTGGCGGAGATGGTGGCTTCGCCTTCCTGTTCCACGCGAACGGAGATCCATGCCTCGCCGGTCGCGTCGGTAGAGCGCACGCACACCCCGGCATTGCAGGGAAGGAGGGAAATGCCCGCCGAGGCAGTGCTGAAGGTCACCGTCGCGCCGCTGACCGGGGCGCCCTCGGAGGAAGTGACCAGCACCCGGATGGGAGACTCGATTTCGGCGGCGACCGGAACGACCAGTCCACCGGCGCGTCCGATGGTGGCGATGCGATCGCCGGCGCCGGCGCCATACATCAGGGTAGCGGTCGCGATCGCGCCGGTGGCGGCGTCGGTCAGAGTCAATGCCTGGGCCCCGTCGGAAGCGGGAGGGGCCTCGACCATCAGTTCGTCGGCGGAAAACCACAGCAGCCGCGCCGGCGCGCCGCCAACATCGGCAAGCAGGCCGGGCGTGAACCCCATTCCGCGGACAGTCAGAACGGTGCCGGCGGAGGCGCGCGGCGGCCGCACCTCGCTGATGGTCAGCAGGCGCGCGAGGTAGCGGTAATCCGGACGGCCATCGCCGCGATAATCCGCGATGCCGAGCTTGTAATCGCCGTCGGCCGGGAGGGCGGTTTGCATTTGCATCAGACCGGTGCGGCCGGCATTCAAGTAAGTCGCCTGCACCAGCGGCGGCGAAGCTTGGCTCGCGTCGCCCGGCCAGATACCGGCGACGGGCAGCGCCTTGTTGTCGCAGGCGGCGCCGCCTTCATCGACTGCGGTGATGTCGAGGGTCAACACCCGGCCGCCGTGTGCGGTAAAACGATGCCAATCCACATCGCCGTAGGGACTGAGCGATGCCGCCCACACCCCTCCGCCGGGCACCGCCGCGGGCTCGGCAAAGGAGTGCGGCTCGCGGTTGTCGCGCGTCTCGGCGAGCGAGCCCGGCATGACGAAGTCCTGCACGACGTCACTGCCGGGTGAGACGGCGATCACAACCGCTGGTGCGCTGCCCGAAGCCGCCGGACTCAGCGCGCCGTAAGGCGCCAGCGGCCATCGGACCGGCTCCGCGCGCAGCTCGTAGCGCGCCGAACTAGCACCCTCGGGCAACTCCAGCCCCGACAGATCGAAGTAGCCTTGCAACGACGCGTCGGCGGATCCCCAGCGGTCGGCGGCCTCGCCCAGCGGCGTTCCGCTCACCGGATTCCCGGCATTGCCGCGAAAACGAAATCCGGACACGCCGGCTGCGCTGGCGGAGGTAGCGCGATTGCCGTTGGCATCCAGGAGCGTGGCGACCACATTGACGCCCTGCATCCCCTGTCCCGCAAGGCCCTGCCAGGACGCGAACTGAACCGTCCCGCGAACTCGCGCCGTGGTGTCGCGAAAGACGACTTTGCCTGCGCCCGGCGTAGTCACCGGATACAGACGGGAGAGCGCCGCGCGATCATCCATGGCGGGAAGGTAGCCGCTCGCCGTGAGCCGCCCTGGAAGCGGGGTGCACCCGTCCATGACGGTGCAGAGGGTCGATTGCGCATGCATCAGGGGAAAGCCCGCGTAGTCCTCGGGTGTGGGCTCGGGAGAGCCGCTGTCCACGTTGTCGTTGACCTGCGACCAATCCAGCCCCAACAGCGTTCCCACGGCCCGTTGCAGGCGGTAGCGCAGGTAGGGCATGCCCGCCGGGATGGCGCAGTTTCCGTTGATGAGGAGCAGCGCGTGCTGAAAGTGCGCGTCGGGGGTAAAGGCGTCGTGGCGGGCCAGGACAGGGTTGGTTTCGCAGTCGGCGCCGGCGCCGCTGCCCAACAAAGCATCCAGGACCTCGCCACCGTAGTCGTAGACGATTGCCACCGGCTTGGTGGAGGCGGATTGGATGTCGGGCGGCAGCGAGGACCAGCGGGTCACGTTGTCGCCGCTGACGTCCTCGTCCAGGGATCCGGCGCGTGTGGCGACGACAGCAGCGGTAGGAATCGCGGTCCACAGGGCGAAGGCGTCGGCGACCAGCGCATTGGCCTGCTCCTGCGACACCGTGGGGCTGAGCGGCCCCTGGTCGGTGTAGTAATGGACGGCGCCGCCAGCCCAGGTGATCGGCGTTCCGGCCAGGCCCGGATTGAAACCGCTCACGCCGGCGACATAAAGCGGCCCGCCGGCGTGAGCGAAAGGAGCACACAGAAGCAGAAGGGAAAGGAGTGTCCGCAGGCGAGGGCGCCTGCGGCTACGTGATTCGCTTGCGCTTCGCATCGTCACTCCACCCGCGGAGCGCGGCGACGGTCCGGGCGCGGGAGAATCTCGCGGCCGGAAACGTGCTTTGGATCGCGTGGCGCTGCAAGCGGCTTGGCCGGCGGCGTCGCGCTGGTCAGTCCCAGCGCCGAGGTGGGATACAAGGTGAGCGCGACGCTCTGCCCGACGCGGTAGCGGCCGCGATTCGTCCACAGGCCGTCCCACTCCTCGAAGCTCGCGACTTGTCCCGCGGCGATGGCCGGCGCGGTCAATCGGACCACGATGCGCACGCGCGGCAGGGCGGGCTCGTCCACGCGCTCGACGCCAACGATGGTGCCGGCGAAGGATACACGAGGGGGGCTCTGCGCTGGAGACGCCTGCGCCAGGCAGATCCATAGCACGAAACCTGCGACAAATGAGCGCATGACGAATGCGCCCATTGTCGGAGCGCCGCCGGCACGAAGCAATGGAAAGCCGCACTCCACGCCCGGAACCGCTTCCGGGCGCATTTCAAATGAGGAATTAACCGGCAGCTATTTCGTCGGGAACCAGCCTTCGTCGCCGGCCGACAGGTACGCCCCGCCGATCAGCAGCAGGCCGGAGAGAAACGCCCAGAACATCAGCGTCACCGAGATGGAGAACGGGCCGTAGACTTCCTGGAAATTGAGGTAGGGCAGCGCCAGCACGTAAGCGTACTTGGCCACCTCCCAGCACACGCCGATAAAGATGGCGGCGGGCAGCACGCGGCGCAGCGGCACCTTGCCGTTGGGCAGCAACCAGTAGATCAGGAAGAAGATGGCGATGCTGGAAGCGATGGCGAAGACCTTCATGGTCACGAAGCCGGCGGCGCGCACCACGATGTTGTCGCTGCCGAAGAACATGAAGTGCAGCAGGCGCTGGTTGCCGGCGGTGAGGGCCACCGAGGTCAGGGCCAGCACGCCGCCGGCGAAGGCGAGCGACAACGAGACGATCTGGTTTTTCAAATAGGAGCGGTTCTTCTTGAATCCCCACACCTGGTTGAGCGCGACCTCCAGCGGCAGGAAGACGCCGGTGGAGGTGATGAGCAGCATGACGAGGGAGAACACCTGCACGCTGCTGTGGCTGCCGACCAGGGCGTTGAGGTTGCGGATGACGAAGTCCTGGCCGGCGGGCAGGTAGTCCCGCAGCAGTTGTACCACCACCTCTTCCATGGCACGGGAATGAAAGACGCGGCGCACCACCGTCAGCAGCAGCACCACGAAGGGAAAGAACGACAGGATGGCGTTGGCGGCGACGGAGAAGGCGAAGGTGTGCACCTCGGTGCGCATCAGGAAGCGCGCCGTGCTCCACATGCGGGAGTGGCCTTCGAACTCGGTGGCGAAGGTGGGCACGCGCAGGGAGAGCGTGGTGGCCATGGCTTCGGCCTGCTCGGCAGGCGAGGCTTTCGCGGGTTGTGCGGCGGCGGCCGAGGCGCCGGGCCCGCCGGCGGATGAGCTATCGGGAGAGGACATGTCGGTATACCGGAATCGTACCATCGTGCGTTGCGGGCGATGGTTCCTAAGCAAAAATCCTTGCCAAATTTCAGAGTTCCCGCTTATCCTACCGTGCTCGCCGGGGGAAAACCGGCGGCGCGCTGGGCCCGATACGGGCAGCGGATTTGGGTTGATGTTTCCGTATTTTGCAGTTGGACTACGCGCCGACAGGATTGGGGCTTCTGGGGTTTGCCGCTCGCACCATAGGAGCGCCGGACCCAGAAGCCCTTTGTCTTGGGAAGCGCCATGCCCGCAGCACGGTTATCCCCGGCAGTCCGCCCTCCGGCTGCAGTCGCCGGATGGCCGCCGGCCGGGAACTCCGATGGGTACCGCTGTAAGACGGGGCCACGACCCCTTGTTCTCTTCCTGGTGGTCCTGATCGCAGGCCGCGAGGAAGGAAATTTGCAGTGCAGAGGCGAAAGGAGTTCAAGCAGTGAGAGAGAAGGGTACAGTGAAGTGGTTCAATGGAGCCAAAGGCTACGGCTTCATCCAGCGGTCCACCGGGGAAGACGTGTTTGTGCACTTCTCCGCCATCCAGGAGAACGGCTACCGCACGCTGAACGAAGGTGAAGTGGTGGAGTTCGACCTGCTGAAGGGCCCCAAGGGCTTCCAGGCGGCGAACGTGTCGCGCGGCTAACTCGGCGCTCATTACGCCCAAATCCAACCCTCCCGCAAGCGGGAGGGTTTTCTTATTCTGTGTGACCGCACCGCTTTTTTATCCCGAGAATCTGAGTCTTGGGCACAGGGCTGGATGGCAGGTCTGCGACGCAGGTATAACAAATGGGGCCCGCCGGCTGGAAGCCGGCGCTACGCCAGAGCCGGCGCTAGGGTACGAGAACAGAATGCAGATCAGCGGGCTTGCGATTGCGGGATACGAGCGCGTGCTGCGCGTCGAGGACGAGGGCAGCGGATACCGGGCGGTCATCGCCATCCACAATACGGCGCTGGGGCCGGCGGTGGGCGGCACGCGCTTGTGGAAGTATGCGGATCTGGAAGCCGCGTTGGAAGACGCGTTGCGCCTGGCGCGCGGCATGACCTACAAGAACGCGCTCGCCGGCCTGCCCTTCGGGGGAGGCAAGTCGGTGCTGCTTGTCCCTGAGGGCGCATACGACCGCGAGGAGTTGTTCCGCGTCCATGGTCGCGTCGTGGAGTCGCTAGGCGGAACGTACATCACGGCCGAGGATGTCGGCACCAGCACCGACGATATGGAAATCGTCAGGCGGGAAACAAAGCACGTGGGCGGGCTGAAGGGGGCGTCGGGGGATCCGTCGCCGCGGACCGCTCGCGGAGTGTTTCGCGCCATGCAGGCGGCGGCGCGGTGGAAGTGGGGCAGCGACGACCTGCGCGGCAAGACCGTGGCCATCCAAGGATGCGGTCACGTCGGCAGTTCCCTGGCCTCGCAGTTGGCGCAGGCGGGCGCGCAGGTGGTGGTATCCGACATCGACCGCAAGCGCGCCGCGGCGGCCGCGCAGGAATGTTCCGGCAAGGTGGTGGAGAGCGCGGAAATCTACGGCGTTGCGGCGGATGTGTTCGCACCGTGCGCGCTGGGCGGCGTCCTCAACGACGAGACCATCGCCCAGCTGAAGGTCGAGATGGTGGTGGGCGCCGCGAACAATCAGCTGCTCGATCCGCAGCACGGACGCAAGCTGCAGGAGCGCGGCATTCTCTATGCGCCGGATTATGCGGCCAACGCCGGCGGCGTGATCAACGGCTGCTGCCTGGAGCTGCTCGGATGGGATCTGGCGGCCACGATGCGGAAGATCGACGCCATTTACGACACCATGCTGGGAATCTTCGAGCTTGCCAAGGGGAAGGACACCACGCCCGCGGAGGCTGCCGATCGGTTGGCGGAAAAGCGCTTCAGGCCGGTTGCGAATCAAGGATCGGCAAGTTGAGAACTCGCAGGCAAACTGGGTCGACTCTCCCAGCGGCACGGTTTTTGCCTCAGGGGCCAAAGCCCCGCCATTAGCGCGGTCGTTATCGGCACGGCTAAAGCCGTGCCCTCCCACAATATTTCTGAGAGGAATGACTGACGACTGGCGACTGACGGCTGGCGACCGGCAACTGGCGACTGACGACCGGCGACCGGCGACCGGCAACTGACGACTGGCGACTGGCAACTATCCTTCCCACACAAACGCGTCGAACACGCGGTCGGTGTGGAAGCCCAGGGTTTCGTAGAGGCGGACGGCGCCGCGGTTGGCCTGGGTGACGGTGAGG
>DASUBK010000234.1:0-9725 GCA_035763305.1 Terriglobales bacterium
CGTCTCCGGCCCCAGGAACTGCGCCGAGCCGTCCAGGTGGGAGCGAAACGTCACGCCCTCTTCCGTGATCTTGCGCAGCTCGCTGAGCGAGAACACCTGGAAACCGCCCGAGTCGGTCAAGATCGCGCGCTCCCAGCTCATGAAGCCATGCAGCCCGCCCAGCCGCCGCACCGTCTCCACTCCCGGCCGCAGGAACAGGTGATACGTGTTGCCCAGCAGGATCTGTACCCCGAGCTCCTCCAGCAGTCCCTGCGGCACCGCCTTGACCGTCGCCTGCGTTCCTACCGGCATGAACACCGGCGTGCGCACCACGCCGTGCGCGGTGGCCATCCGCGCCGCCCGCGCCGCGCCGTCGGTCTTATCAATCTCGAACGTTAAGGCCATTGGGAAATCTGGCGATCTGATGATCGCTCCGGCCCGATCGCCAGATCACCAGATTCTAACTGCCATCACGCCAGCTCTGGCCTGCATCGTACTTGCAGCCACCGTCTGGGAGCGACCTTGGCCCTGCGCGCACTCAAACCGCGTCCCCATGCTCAGCGCCACACGCCCGCGCGTAACGACGCGCTGGCCGATGAGTTCCGCCGCCACAAGCCGCTGCGCATCATTGCGGTTATTTGCATTGCGGCCATGGTCGGATGGCTGGCCATCGCCCTCTTCGCTCCCGGCCCGGCCTACAAGTTCACCAGCCGTCCGTCGTGGCCGCTCGGTTCGCAGCAATTCCGCGAAGAACTCTCCACCCTCACCGGCTCGCGTATCTGGAGCAACACCCAGGCCGAAGTCATTCCCAACGGCAACAATTTCTACCCCGCCGAGTTGGACGCGATCCGCCACGCCCGGCGTACCGTCGACTTCCAGGCCTACATCTTCAAGCCCGGGGACATCGGCAAGCAGTTCGTCGAAGCGCTGGCGGAACGCGCCGCCGCCGGGGTGAAGGTCAATGTGGTCATCGACGGCCTGGGCAGCGGCACCACCAACAAGCTCGACTTCAAGCAGGTCACCAAGGCCGGAGGCAAGGTCTCCTTCTATCACCCGCTGCGCTGGTACGACTGGATCAAGTACGGCAATCGCAGCCACCGCGAGCTGCTGATCGTGGACGGGAGCACCGGCTTCCTCGGCGGCGCCGGCGTTGCCGACACCTGGTACGAATCCAAGAAGGACGAGCCGCAGTGGCGCGACGACATGTTCCGCGTGCGCGGCGACGCCGTCGCCGGACTGCAGGCCACCTTCGCGCAAAATTGGCTGGAAGCCTCCGGCGAGCTGATCAGCGGCGCGGAGTACTTCCCCGTGGCGGCGCCGGCGGCGGGCTCTCCCGCCCTGGTAGTCGACAGTTCGCCCTCCGCCGGCGGCTCTACCCACGCCCGCATTCTCTTTCAGACCTTGATCGCCGCCGCGCGCCGCTCCATCCTCATCACCACGCCCTATTTCCTCCCCGACCACAGCGCCAACGACGAACTGCTGCGCGCCATTGAGCGCGGTGTCACGGTGCAGATCCTCGTTCCCGGCGACAAGACCGACCACGGCATCACCCGCGCCGCCAGCCGCTGGGAGTACGGCGACCTGCTCAAGGCGGGAGCGGAAATCTTCGAGTATCAGCCCTCGATGATTCACGCCAAGCTGCTGGTCGTCGATGGCCAGTGGGCGGTGCTCGGCTCCACCAATTTTGACAGCCGCTCCTTCCGCCTTAACGACGAAGTTAATCTCGCGGCGCTCGATCCTGCGCTGGCCCAGCAGCTCACCCAGCAGTTCCAGCAGGACCTGCAACGCAGCCGTCGCATCACCCTCGAAGAGTGGAAGAGGCGCGGTCCGTGGGAACGCCTCGAGGCCCTGTGGGGCCGCCTCATCCAGCGCCAGCAGTAGCATTTTGATTGGCGATTGCCCTTGTGGTGCAAACAAGCTCGCATGTCGAGTTGCCCTTGCACATCAGAAATCGCAAATCACAAATCAGAAATCACATCTTCTCTCCTCCGCATCGTACTGGTCAGTCTTCCTATCGGAGCAGAGCGATGTGGAGTGTCCTGCAGCCCGGCCCGGCGTACCGGCTTTCTTCTCCCAATCCGCAGCCCCTCGACTCGCGGGAGTTCCGCTACATGCTGGAGGCGCTCACCGACGCCAAGCTGAACTGCCGCACCACGCTCGCCGTGCACACCAACGGCGAAGACTTCTACGAAGCCGAGCTGGAGGCCATTCGCTCCGCCCAGGTCAGCATCTGCATGGAGCGCTACATCATCCAGCGCGGTGAGATCGCCCGCCGCTACGTGGAAGCGCTGGCGGAGCGCGCCCGCGCCGGCGTCAAGGTCAACATCATGGCCGATGCCATGGGAAGTTCCACCACGCCCCAGTCGTTCTTCGAGCCCATCTGCCGCGCCGGCGGCCGCTTCGCCTGGTTTCACGCCTTGCGCTTCAACACCCTGCTGCAGTTCAACAATCGCAGTCACCGCGAGCTGCTCATCCTGGACGGCAAGACTGCGTTTCTCGGCGGCGCCGGCATCGCCGACCACTGGTATCGCAGCAAGAAGGGCAAGCCCCGCTGGCGCGACACCATGGTGCGCGTCGAAGGCGACGCCGTCTGCAACCTGCAAGCCACTTTCGCCGAAAACTGGATCGAGGCCGCCGGCGAGGTGCTCACCGGCGAAGAGTATTTCCCCATCTACGAGAAGCAGTCCGACTCGCTCTGCATGGTGGTGAACAGCACGCCGTCCATCGGCGGCGCCACCCGCGCCCGCGTGCTGATGCAGTTGCTCGTCGGCAGCGCCCGCCGCTCCATCCACATCACCACGCCCTACTTCCTGCCCGACAAGGGCATGAGCGACGAACTCAAGCGCGCCATGCGCGAGCGCGGCGTGGCAGTGAAGATCCTCGTGCCGGGCAAGAAGAGCGACCACTTCCTCACCCGCGCCTCCGGCCTGCGCAAGATCGGCGGCCTGCTCAAGGCCGGAGCGCAAATCTTCGAGTACCAGCCGGCCATGATCCACGCCAAGATTCTCACCGTGGACGGCCTGTGGTCGGTCGTCGGCTCCACCAACTTCGACCACCGCTCCTTCGGCATCAACGACGAGGTCAACCTCGCCGCCTTCGATACCGGCTTCACCGCGCGCCTGGAGGAGGACTTCGCCCGCGACCTGCGCGAGTCCCGCCAGATCACCCTGGAGCGCTGGCGCCATCGCTCGCTGCTGGAGCGCATTCCCGAACTCGCCGGCTGGCCGCTGGAGTGGGAGGAGTAAGCCAATTGCCGATTTCCGATTTGTGATTTCTGATGTCTGCGGCCTCTCGACAGACCAATCACAAATCGCAAATCAGAAATCACCAATGCCGAACGTCCGCATCGCCACCTACAACGTCCACAAGTGCCGCGGCATGGACCGCCGCGTGGATCCCGCCCGCATCGCCGCGGTGCTTGCCGGCGTCAACGCCGACCTGGTCGCGCTGCAGGAAGTGCTGAGCATCCGCGGCGCCGCTCCCGAAGAAGATCAGGCCGCCTTCATTGCTTCGCGCCTGGCAGGTTATGAAGTGTATTTCGGGGAAAATCGCAAGCTGCGCGGCGGCGCCTACGGCAACGCCATCCTCAGCCGCCTGCCCGTCCGCCTGACCCGCAACTACGACCTCACATGGAAAGGATGCGAGCGTCGCGGCTGCCTGCGCGCCGACGTCGAACTCGCTCCCGGCACGCTGCTGCACTTCTTCAACGTGCACCTCGGCACCGCGTTCCTGGAGCGCCGCTTCCAGGGCCGCCGCCTGCTCAGCCTCGACGTGCTGAAGTCACCCGCGCTGGCCGGACCGCGGGTGGTGGTCGGCGATTTCAACGAGTGGACGCGCGGCCTGGCCTCGCGCCTCATGACCGGCGAATTCGAGAGCGTGGACCTGCGCCTGCACACCGGCCGCCGCCGCACCTATCCCGGCCTGCTGCCCCTGCTCCACCTCGACCACTTCTACTTTGACCACCACCTGAAGCTGCGCGACTTCAAATTGCACCGCACCCGCCACTCTCTCCTCGCCTCCGACCACCTGCCCCTGGTGGCGGAGTTCGAGTACTGATCGCGGCACAAATCAAAGAAAACTGATCGGCACGCATTAAAAAAAGAGGTAGGCCCCGGCGCATTAGAAAAAGGTAGGCCCCGGCGCCTCGCCGGGGCGGCCGCATGCGCATCCCGAATCTCCGCCGCGAGGGCGCCCCGCTCGAGCCCTCGATCAACAGAAGAGGGCATGGCGAAGCGAACCATGGAAGACAATCGACAGAAGAGGGCGTTGCGAAGGGAGCAACCGAAGAGTGCCGGAGGCACGACAGGCCGCGTCCCGGGGACGAGGCCGAAGCCCAACATGACCGAGTGGCGGAGCCACGAGAGAGTGCTGGGTTAACGCGCAAAAGAAACCCGAGCCCCGGAGGGACGGCACTCTTCCGCGCGCCGACCTCACACCGTCAGCACAACCTTGCCGAAATTCTTCCGCTCCAGCAGCAGCCTGAAGGCGTCGCCGGCGCGATGCAACGGCAGCGTGTGCCCCACGACCGGGCGCAGCTTCCCGCTATCGATCCACTCCTTCATTCGCTGCCACGCGGGCTCCATCACCTCTTTATGCGACG
This sequence comes from Terriglobales bacterium, assembly GCA_035763305.1. Lineage (GTDB taxonomy): Bacteria > Acidobacteriota > Terriglobia > Terriglobales > Acidobacteriaceae > DASUBK01. The sequence continues at coordinate 4,580 of DASUBK010000234.1, forward strand.
CCAGCGGGCTGAGCCACAGCCCATGCACGCTGGCCTGCTTGGTGTACATGGTGCGCACGTCGAATTGCGGCTGCACCCCGGTGGCCGTGCCATACAAAATCACCCGCCCGAGAAACGCTAGACACCGCGTGCTCTTCGCCGTGTGCTCGCCTCCCAGCATCTCGAACACCGCGTCCACGCCTTCGCCGTCGGTCAGCTTCTGGATCGCTTCCTCGTAGTCGTCCTGCTTGTAGTTGATGCCGTGATTCAATCCCAGCTGGCGCATGCGCGAGAGCTTCTCGTCCGACGACGACGTGCCGTAAGTCTCGATGCCGAGAATCTTCGCAATCTCCACCGCCGCCGTGCCCACCCCTCCGGCCACGGCGTGGATCAGCACCCGCGGGCGCCGCGCGCTGTCGCCCACATCGGTAAGGCCCGCCTTCCAGAAGGCGAGATACGCAGTGAAGAAGTTCACCGGGAACGCAGCGGCTTCCACCGCGGTCCAATTCTTGGGCGCCGGCCAGATGGAGTTGGCGCTGACCGCGACGCGCTCGGCGAAGGCGGCGCCCTGGCAGTAGCCCATCACGCGATCGCCGGGAGAGAAGCCGCTCGCGCCGGTCGAGGTCGACCGGCCTCCAGAAGAATTAATGGAGTCGACGATGGTGCCGCAGAATTCCCGCCCGGCGATAAAAGGCGGTTGCGGCGTGCCGGGATAAGTCCCGCGCGCCATCATCGCGTCGGCGAAGTTCACGCCTGCGGCCTCGATCTCTACCAGAACTTTGCCCGGCCGCACCTGCGGCTCGGGAGCTTCGTGGATTTGCAGGACCTCAGGACCACCCAAGCGGGTAACGAACACGGCGCGCATAAGCGGGCGGATTGTAACAGAAGCAGCTCTTAGCTCTCAGCTGTCAGCTCTCAGCTTGTGCGGCGTGCAACCCGGCGCTTGTACGGCGTGCAACCCCGCCTCGCGGCTGAGAGTTGAGGGAAATTCGCGGTGAACCTTCGTGGAGCCTTTGTGTCCTTCGTGTGAACCGGCCCTCTTGGTTTTCACGAAGAACAAAGCTTTTGCGAGCGGCGCGTACTGAACCGGGTTCGAATCGCGGTCGTACGCTCAACACGCTGAGAGCCGAGAGCTGACAGCTAAAGAAAAAAACCGGCGCGATTCTCCCCCGAGACGTGCGCCGGTTTCTAAGGTCCCTCCGCTCACATCGGTTGGCAACAGGTCGAGCGGGGCCCAGCGGCGGGACCTTAAGCTTGGTTGTGCGCCGCGCGGGCAAGCCTCGGCAGATGCCCGTCGCTGCCCGTCCAACATGACATCGCCCGACACGCCGGTCTATGACAAGGCGGATTCGTATCGTCTGTGGGTCAGGGGATTTCCCATTGCCGACTGCCGATTGCCCATTGTCGATTGAACCCTGAGTGCCCCACACAGGCGGAAAGTTGAGCGCCTGTATCCACAGTTGCATCGGGTCGCTCCAAGGAGGCGGACCATTCGGCATTCGGCAGTGGGGAAGGCGGAACTTGGCGCGCCCAGATTGGGCGTGCAGAGGGCCACTTCTGGTGATATAAAAGGCGGCATTTCATAACCGCCTCTCGATAATAGATCGGGATGCGGAGCAGCCCCCCCGTTCCCTGGAGGGCGGCCCAAGCTAAGTCATGCTGGGCTGAAGGAGGTCGGGCGTGGATATTGCAATTTTACGTGTAATCTTCGTGTTGGCTGTGGTCCTGGCCTGTGTCGAGCTGAAGCCATTCGGCCAGGGAGTGGTGTCCGAGATCCTCTTCGGTCTTGGCATCGGCGCGGCCGTGATCCTCTTCGAACTGCGTTTGCGGCAGGTTAGCCTCACCCGGCTGATCGGCGCCGCCATCGGCAGCGTCCTGGGGATCTTCGGCGCCTTCCTCTTCAGCCTGGTCATCCGCAACAGCCTGCAGCCCGGCGCGCCCCAGGCCTTCCTGCAGCTGATGGTCATGCTGCTGATGGCCTACGTGGGCATGATCGTCGGCGCCAATAAGGGCGACCTGCTGAACCTCTCCGCCCTGGGGGGCATCTTCGGCGGCGAGAAGCAGTCGCGCAAGATCACCAAGATCCTCGACACCAGCGTGATCATCGACGGCCGCATCGCCGACATCGCCGAGACCGGCTTCCTCGACGGCGTGCTGATCATCCCCCAGTTCGTCCTGCGCGAGCTGCAACTGGTCGCTGACTCCGCCGACTCGCTGAAGCGCAACCGCGGCCGGCGCGGGCTGGACATCCTGCAGCGCATCCAGAAAATTGCCACCCTCCAGGTGCAGATCGTGGAAGACGACTTCCCCGCCATCCGCGACGTGGACATGAAGCTCATCGAGCTGGCCAAGGTGCTGGAGGGGAAGATCGTCACCAACGACTTCAACCTCAACAAGGTGGCGCAGCTGCAGGGCGTGGAAGTGCTCAACATCAACGAGCTGGCCAACTCGCTCAAGCCCATCGTGCTGCCCGGCGAGGCCATGCGCGTCTTCATCCTCAAGGAAGGCAAGGAGTACAACCAGGGCGTCGCCTACCTCGACGATGGAACCATGGTGGTGGTGGACAACGCGCGCAAGATGATCGGCAAGACCATCGACATCGCCGTCACCTCCGTCTTGCAGACCACCGCCGGCAAGATGATCTTCGGCAAGTTCGACGAGCGGACTATGGGAGCGCAGTCGGCGTCGGCGGGGCCGCCGCGCAGCGAGCCGCGCCGTCCGGGCGCTCCCCAGCCCTCCGGCCCGCCGCAATCCACCACCAGCAGCGGCTCGCATCCGGTGGCGGCAGTCGAACGCCAGGGAGAGTAAGTCCTACTGCGGATGGTGCGCATCCGCTGGAAAACCCACCACCGAGACGCCGAGACACCGAGGAATCATCCAATCACGGAGACTCGGTGGTGGGTTTTTCATTCGGCAATCGGAATTCGGCACTCGGCATTCCTGCTATACTTTCCGCCCCTTATGAACGTGCTGGTCATCATTCCGGCGGCGGGGCTGGGAACGCGCATGGCGTCGGCGGGCGCGCGCGGCGCCGCGGTCAAGCCGGCCCAGACCTCCAAGCAGTTTGCCGAGTTGGCGGGCGTTCCCATCCTGGTGCACACCTTGCGCAAGTTCGCCGCCGCGCCGCGGATCAAGGAAATTTTCCTCGCCATGCGGACGGCGGAGGCGGAGAAGTTCCGTCCGCGCCTGGAGCAGGAAAAGCTGGGCAAGCCGGTGCACATCGTCGAGGGCGGCGAGCACCGCCAGGAATCCGTGGGCAACGCGCTGGCGGCGGTCAAGGCCGCAGCCGACGACATCGTGCTGGTGCACGACGCGGTGCGGCCCTTCGTGGAGCAGGATTGCATCGAGGCGGTGATCGACGCCGCGGCCAAGCACGGCGCCGCCATCGCCGCGGTGCCCGCGGTCGACACCATCAAGCAGGTGGAGCGTACGGCGGAGGATGCGGTGGTGCGCGCCACCATCCCCCGCGAGCACATCGTGCTGGTGCAGACGCCGCAAGGCTTCCGCTACCGCCTGCTGCAGGAATCGTTCGCCGAGGCCGCGCGCGACGGCTTCACCGGCACCGACGAAGCCTCGGTGGTGGAGCGCGCCGGCCACAACGTGCACGTGGTCATGGGCTCCCCGCGCAACATCAAGATCACCACCCCCGGCGACCTGGAACTCGCCGAGTTCTATATCAGAAGCTCTTAGCTTTGAGCTCTGAGCTTTGAGCTAATGTGGAGCGGATTGCGATCTGGCTCAGAGCTCAAAGCTCATGGCTCAAAGCTTGTTAAGAATCGGCTACGGTTTCGACTCCCACGAGTTCCGCAAAAATGTTCCCCTGAAGATCGGCGGGGTGGCGATCCCGCACACCAAGGGGCTGGCGGGACACTCCGACGGCGACGTCCTACTGCACGCGCTCACCGACGCTTTGCTCGGAGCGATAGCGGCCGGCGACATCGGAACCTATTTCCCGCCCAGCGATCCCAAGTGGAAGGGCGCCGATTCCGCGCTCTTCGTGCGCGAGGCGATGAAGCATGTGCGCCAGCACGGCTACACCGTCGGCAACGTGGACAGCACGCTGATTCTTCAAGAACCCAAAATCGGCCCGCACGTCGCCAAGGTGCAGCGGCGCGTCGCCGAACTGCTCAACCTCTCTCCCACCGCCGTCGGCATCAAGGCCAAGACGCCGGAAGGTCTGGGCACTCCCAATACCGCCATCGCCCATGTGACCGTTTTGCTGCTGCGAGAATCAAACAAGGGGAAGAAGCAGCGCAACGTCGCCGCCGAGGTTCCGCAGCCGGTGGTGGACATGGTGGTCGAGCAGACGCTCTCCGCCAGCCACGTGCATCACGAGACGAAAAAAACCAGGCCGCACAAGGTCAAGGCGAAAAGGGCCTAGCGTTGGTCTCAGAAATTCGATGGCTCTGTTGATTGTCTTGCCGTCCGCCGCGGCTACAGCGCGCGAACGCGCGCGACAGAACAAGTAGCCCCCGGCGTAAGCCCGGGGGCAGCAAAATTCAGGATGGCGAGCCCGCTTTAGCGGACGACAGAAACTCCCACCATCGCAGAATTGCAACAGACAGCGACTTCGAGGGCACTCGGATGAGTTCAGAACTGCGTTCCCAGGCTTCCATCCGCGCCGCCACCGCGGCCGATATTCCCAGCATCCGCGAGCTCTTCCTCGAATACGCCAATTCGCTGGGCTTCAGCCTGTGCTTCCAGAGCTTCGACCAGGAACTCGCATCGCTGCCCGGAGACTACGCCCCGCCGGACGGACGCCTGTTACTGGCGGAGGTTGGAGACGGTGTCGCCGGATGCGTGGCCCTGCACAAGCTCAGCGACGACATCTGCGAGATGAAGCGCCTCTACGTGCGCCCGAACTTTCGCGGCTGCGGCGCGGGTCGCGCGCTGGTGGACGCGATTCTTGCCGAGGCGCGCGCCGCCGGCTACCGTAGTCTCCGTCTCGACACCGTCGCCGGCGTGATGGACGACGCCATCGCCCTCTACCGCCGCCTCGGCTTCCGCGAAATCGCTCCCTACCGCGAAAATCCCATTCCCGGCGCGCTCTATCTCGAACTGGAACTGGGAAAGGCAGTAAACCATCGGTAACACGTGGCGGGGTTGACCACTTCGTACATCGGGAGTGCCGCCAGCCTCCGCTGCGGGCGGAAGGTGGCCGGGACTT
>DASUBK010000235.1:0-2654 GCA_035763305.1 Terriglobales bacterium
ACAGCCTCTATGACAACGTGCTGATGATGAAGTTCCTGGAGCGCCACGGCAGCACGCATCCGCTGGTGGGACTGTGCATGGGCGAGCACGGGATCATCAGCCGCATCCTCGCCGTGCGGGCGGGCAGCGCGTTTACCTTTGCCTCCGCCATGGCGGGCGAGGAGACGGCGCCGGGGCAGATCGCCGCTTCGGTGCTGCGCAGCGTCTACCGCATCGAGCAGGTGGACGCAGCCACGCGCGTCTACGGCGTGGCCGGCAACCCGGTGGCGCAGTCGTTGTCGCCGCGCATGATGAACGCCGCCTTCCGCCGCGAGAACGTGAACGCCGTCTTCGTGGCCCTGTGGGCCAAAGAACTCGACGACCTGCTGCTGTGCGTGCAGGAAATTCCGGTTCACGGCGCCAGCATCACCATGCCGTACAAGCAGGCGCTCATGCCGCACCTGGACAACAGCGATGTGCCGTCGCAGAAGATCGGGGCGTGCAACACGCTGGTGCGCGCCGCCGACGGCAAGCTGTACGGATTCAACACCGACATGGCCGGCGTGGTTGCGGCCATCGAGCAGCGCGTGACCCTGCCGGGACTGAAGGTGCTGGTGATCGGCGCCGGAGGCGCGGCGCGGGCGGCGGTCTTCGGACTGCGCCAGCGCGGGGCGGAGGTCTTCATCCTCAATCGCACTCCGGCGAAGGCGCAGAAGCTGGCGCGCCAGGCGCAGGCCAAGACCATCAAGCGCGCCGACCTGAAGAAGCTGCTACTCGACGTGATCATCAACGCCACACCGCTGGGCATGGGCGGCAACCCGCAATCGCCGCTGAACCAGCCGGAGATCAAGGCGCGCTACGTGATGGACATGGTCTACCGCCCACTGGAGACGCGCTTCCTGCAACTGGCGCGGGCCGCCGGAGCGCAGGTCATCCCGGGCATGGACATGTTCGTCCACCAGGGCGCGCGGCAGTTCGAGATCTGGACCGGCAAGCCGGCGCCGCTGGCGGAGATGCAGAACGAAGTCACTTCGGCGCTGGAAGCCGAGTCCCGCCCGGCGAATGGCCGCGACGGTAAGAACGGCAGCGGCGCCGCGGCGGCGCACAACGGCAGCGCCGCGCACGCCAACGGCAGCCGCCGTCCCGCGGCCAAAGCTGCCAAGCCGGTGAAACACGCAAAGGCAAAAGCGCGCCGTTAGTCTCATCGCACGCGGGGGCGCGTGCGCTCCAACACAGATTACTTCTGCAACTTGGCTTCGATGCGGTCGTGGATCCAGTGCGGGTCCCACCACTCTTTGGGATCGACCTGCACCCCGTCCAGCAGCACGCTGAAGTGCAGATGATCGCCGGCCGCCATGCCGGTGGTATCGGAATGTCCCAACAACTGGCCTTGCTGCACCGCGTCGCCCGGCTTCACCGCGAAATCGTTCATGTGCGCGTACAGCGTCATCAGCCCGAAGCCGTGATCCAGCAGCACGGTGTTGCCGTAGATGCCAAAATACTGCGTCATCACCACCCGCCCGCTGTTGGCGGCGGTGATCGGCATGTGCTGCGTGCCGGCCAGGTCCATGCCCAGGTGGTATTCCTCGTCCACCTGCTGACCGTGGTAGACATAAAAACGATGGTCGGCGAAGGAGGCCTCGGTGGCTGCGGGCAGGCGGGTGAACGGGCCGTGCCAGAGGAACTGGCTGGCGGTCTGGGCGCTGAATTCCTTCAGCTTCTGCGTGTCGGTGCGGCGCAGGTCGCGGTTGACGAGAATGAAGTTCTTCAGCGGATCGTGCTGGTCGGAAATTTCCGGCGTGTGGGCAATGATCGCCATCACCACCTGCTGGATAAACGCGTCGGTGATGTTCATTGGCCGGGCGGGATATTTCTTGGGGAAAGTCTTGACGGGAAATCCCTGGCGGGCCTCATTGCCGGCATCGTCGCGCGCGACCAGTTCGAAACGCGCGTCGGTGGGCGCGTCGTAGGGAAAAGCGAAGAGCGCGAACATCGTTCCCGGCGCCGCGTTCGGCATGGGAAAACCGCGGAAGAATTGCCCCGCGACCTCCACTCCCGACTCGGTCGCGCCCGGCGACACGGTGTAGACGACCATGTCGGCGCCACCCTGGTTGACGTAGTGCTGCGTGGTCACAGGGGCGATGGTGGGCGGGGTAGAGCGAATCTCTACGGCGCGGCGCAGCACCCCGTGAGAACGGCGAAGATTCGCGGCCGTCGCCTCGACGACCAGCTCCGCCGGGCCATCCTGCAGGCCGGGAACATCGGCGCGCCCGGCTTTCAAGGCGAGCGTGAGTTCCCTGCCCTCCTTGGGGGCCAACCACCAGTTGCGTCCCGCGCCGGTTTGCTGGCTGGCCAAGGGGAAAGTGTGCCCGTTCTGTTCGTAGTGGACCGCGGCGCGGGCGACGCCCATGTTGTCGGAAACCGTGACCGTCAGCGGCGTATGCATGCCGATGGCTTTCGGCGGCGACACGATCGCGATCTGCGGCGCGCCGCCGCGTAAGAAGGCGACGATCAGAGCGAGAACGATAATAAAGAAGATGAACAGGAAGAAATTGCGAATCGAGTGCGACGGTCCAGCGGGTTGGTAGGGCAATGCAGTCCTTCGTTGAGAGGAATGGCCTCGCCGGAGAAAGGCAAGCGAGGCAGAACGATTATGGCAGAAAGCGTCGATGGAG
>DASUBK010000236.1:0-2656 GCA_035763305.1 Terriglobales bacterium
TTGGCATCTGGATAAGGGTGGGGTTGCTGTATCCGTACTCATGACAGGACAGACTGAAGCCAAGCAGTTGCTATTGCTCAAGCCGCGCGGCTTTTGCGCCGGGGTCGTCCGGGCCATCGACATCGTGCGTATCGCCCTGGAAACCTTCGGGCCGCCCATCTACGTGCGCAAGGAGATTGTCCACAACCGCTACGTGGTGGAGGAGCTTTCCGGCAAGGGCGCGATTTTCGTCGATAGCGTGGACGAGGTTCCCACGGGCGAGCGGGTGATCTACAGCGCCCATGGAGTCGCGCCCGAGGTGCGAGAGGCCAGCGAGCAGCGCAAACTGCGGGTCATTGACGCCACCTGCCCCCTGGTCACTAAGGTCCACGTCGAAGCCGTCAAGTTTGCCAAGGAAGGCTATTCGCTGATCCTGATCGGCCATCGCGACCATGACGAGGTGATCGGCACTCTGGGCGAAGCGCCGCTGGTCACGCAAGTCGTCGGCTCACCGCAAGAAGTCGCCAATCTGTCGGTGCCGGATCCCGACCGCGTGGCTTACCTGACCCAGACCACGCTAAGCCTGGACGAGACGCGCGACATCATCGCCGCCCTCCGCCAGCGCTTTCCCAACATCAAGGGCCCGCACGCGCAGGACATCTGCTACGCCACGGAAAACCGCCAGACCGCGGTCAAGCATGTGGCCGACGAGGCCGACCTGCTGCTGGTGGTCGGCTCCGACAACAGCTCCAATTCCAAGCGGCTGGTCGAAGTGGCGCACAGCCTGCGCGCCGAGTCGCACCTGATTGAGAATTACCGCGCCATCCGCCCGGAGTGGCTGCAGGGCGTCAAGACCGTCGCCCTGACCGCCGGCGCCTCGGCCCCGGAATGCCTGGTCGAAGAAGTCATCAAGTACCTGGCCGGCCAGGGATTCAACGAAGTGCGCGAGATTGAAGTCATGCCGGAGAACGTCCGCTTCGGGCTGCCTCCGGAGATTGTAGAGGCCATTGCCAGTGCACCCCCCACCAGCGCAGCACAGGCGGCGCTGGGTAGCACGGCAACGGCGGAGTAGGCATGGAAGAATTTTCGGGCGCGGTGCCCCCACACGCCCCCATGCGCCTGGGCAAAATTGACGACCTGCTCAGTCGCGTCGCGGCCGCGGCCGATGCCGCGCGCAACTATCTCTTCTCCATCCAGCACGAAGACGGCTACTGGTGCGGCGAGTTGGAAGCCGACACCACACTGGAATCCGACTATATCCTGCTGCACCGCCTGCTCGGCACCGGCGAGGAGCGCAAGATCGCCAAGGCCGCGCGCTGGGTCCTCGATCACCAGAACGAGGACGGCGGTTGGAGTATCTACGAGGGTGGCCCGTCCAATATCAGCGCCACCGTGAAGGCGTACTTCGGTCTGAAGCTGGCCGGCTTCAGCGCCGATCATCCGGCGCTGGCTCACGCGCGCCGCAAGATCGAAGAACTGGGCGGCGTGACCGCGGTTAACACCTTCACCAAGATTTATCTTTGCTTCTTCGGCCAGTACGAGTACGACGCCGTGCCCGCCATCCCGCCGGAGATCGTGCTCTTTCCCAACTGGTTCTGGTTCAACATCTACGAAATTTCCTCCTGGTCGCGCGCCATCCTGGTGCCGCTGTCCATCGCCTACGCCAAGAAGCCGTTCAAGAAGATCCCGGCGGAGATGGGCATCCAGGAGTTGTTTCCCGGCGGCGAGATGCACAACGTCAATCTCCACCTGCACTGGCACAAGAACGTCGCCAGCTGGCGGAACTTCTTCCTCGTCGCCGACATGCTGACCCACTTCTTCGAGCGGGTGCACATCCGCCCGCTGCGCTCGATCGCCTTGCGCGCGGCGGAAGAGTGGATGCTGGAGCGGTTGGAGCGGAGCGACGGACTGGGCGCTATCTATCCCGGCGTGATGAACTCCATTATCGCCCTGCGCTGCCTTGGGTACTCGGTGGACGACCCCCAGTTCATCCGCGCCATGGACGAGTTCGAGGCGCTGGGCATCGAGGAAGCCGAGACTTTCCGCATGCAACCGTGCAAGTCGCCGGTGTGGGACACGGCGTACGCGATGTTCGCCTTGGGCGAGGCGGGCACGCCGCGTACCGAGCCGCGCATGGTCGCGGCCGCCGACTGGATCCTGCAGAAGCAGGTCACGCACAAGGGCGACTGGGCCTTCAAGGTGCGCGATACCGCGCCCGCCGGCTGGTACTTCGAATTCAACAACGAGTTCTATCCCGACGTGGACGACACGGCGATGGTGCTGCTCGGCCTCAGCCACGTGGACCATCCCAACGGCCGCTACATGAGCGAGTCGGTGGAGCGCGCCATTGACTGGGTGCTGGCTATGCAGTGCGAGGAAGGCGGCTGGGCGTCCTTCGACAAGGACAACACCCGCATGGTGTTCCAGTACATCCCCTTCGCCGACCACAATGCCATGCTCGATCCGCCGACAGCGGACATTACCGGCCGCGTGCTGGAGATGCTGGCAGCCCGCGGCTATACCCGGGAGCATCCCGCGGTGCGGCGCGCCATTCAGTACATCTTGAAGGAGCAGGAAGCGGACGGGGCATGGTTTGGCCGCTGGGGAGTCAACTACATTTACGGCACCATGTGCGCGCTCCGAGGTCTCGAAGCAATCGGAATGGATCAAAACGAAC
>DASUBK010000237.1:0-14287 GCA_035763305.1 Terriglobales bacterium
GTGCGGGAGAACCCGCGGCCGATGGCGTGGTACCCCTTCACGCAATCCGATTCGCCGGGGAACATGACCGTCGAGTTGCGGGTGCACGGCGATCCCACGGCCATTCTGCCCGCCGCCCAGCGCGTGGTGCAGGACTTCGGCCCCGACCTGCCGCTGATGCAACCGATGACCCAGCAGGAGCAATACGACTTGTCCATCTCGCAGGACAAGCTGGTGGCTCGCCTCTCGACCTTCTTCGGCATCCTCGCCGCGCTGCTGGTGGCCACCGGCCTGTACGGAACGCTGGCCTACCGCGTTAACCGCCGCACCAGCGAAATCGGGGTGCGCATGGCGCTGGGAGCGCAGCGCGCCCAGGTGCTGTGGATGATTTTGCGGGAGAGCCTGCTGCTGTGCGCGATCGGCGCCGCGGTGGGACTGCCGTTGTCGTTCGCCGCCGCGCGCCTGCTGCGCTCGATGCTGTTCGAGATGAGCCCCGGCGATCCGCTCAGCTTCGTCGCGGCTTTGCTGGGAGTGGCGGCGGTGGCGATGGCCGCCGGCCTGATTCCCGCCCGCCGGGCATCGTCGGTGGATCCGATGATCGCGTTACGATATGAATGAAGGAGATTTGCGATTTGTGATTGGTGATTTGCGATGGGGTTGATCTCGATCAATCGCAAATCACCAGATCACCAATCCGCAAATCGGCTACGGCTGTTCCATGCCGAAGGTGTAGCCCAGCGAGACGCCGATGCGCGCCGCTTTGCCGCTGCTGAATTCCACGTTGTTGTGCACCAGGTAGAGGTGGGCTTCCGGGCCGACGAAGAAGCCGTTGTGCACGTACAGCCGCAGCCGCCCGCCGATGTGTCCCAGGAAGTGGTTGCTGGTCTGGTAATTGGTGCAACTGGTGAAACTGCAAACGTATTGCCCGGTGTAGAAGCGGATGCTCTCCGCGCCGATGCCGGCCATCAGGTCGGCGCCCACGTGCGGGCCGAGTTGCGGAGCATAAACACCGTTGATGTCGAAGAAGATCGGACGGAAGGGCTGGAATCCCCCGTACAGGTTCTGGTGTGCGCGCCAGGCGACTTCGCCTTCGACACCAAGATGGTGGCGGATGAGAAACTCGGCGCCGCCCTGGAGATAAGTGCCGCCGCCGACGGTCTGGATGCCGGTTACCGGGTCAGTGTCCGCGGTCCCTTTCAGCCCGCTGGCGCCGAAGAACACCGAGCCCGATTGCGCCTGCACGCCGATCACTAAGAACAGGATGAACGCTGGCAGTAGTAGCTTTCTCACGTACTCTCCTGGGGTTGGAATTTACAGACGGGCCTCACCCCTCAACTTAGAATAACGCCCGCGGCCAAGGGGTGCATAGCACCCGGCGCGAAAGTGCGCCAGGTGCGGATACATCAACCCCGCTGCCCAGCGCGAGTTTCTGGAGGCGCAAAAAAGAGCGCCCGGCCGAGCGGCCGGGCGCTGTGCATCCGCCGTTGTGGCGGCAGTTAGTTGCCCTTCTTCGCCTTCCTGGTTTTCTCCGCCGCTGGCGCGGTCTCGGTCGCGGCCGCAATGGTGTTCGGCGGCAGCGGCTTGCGCGGCAGCATCTGGTCGCGCTGCGCGGTTTCGTAGACGAAGGTCGCTACGATGACCGCGTTGTCCATCATGTCCTGCGGCTGCACCCGCTCGTAGACGTCCATGTTGGAGTGGTGCGTGCGCGTGCCGTAATCCATCGGGTCCTGGATGAACTGGAAGCCGGGGATGCCGACGGCGTCGAACGACAGGTGGTCGGTGCCGCCGGTATTGCGCATGGTGATGGTGCCGGCGCCGAGATCGCTGAACGGCTGCAGCCACTGCTCGAAGATGGGCCGCACCGCCGCGTTCTCCTGCAGGTAAATGCCGCGGATCTTCCCGGTACCGTTATCCACGTTGAAGTAGCCGGAAACCTTGGTCTGCTCCGGCTTGAGCGTCAACGGTCCGGTCTCGCGGCGCAGGAACGAGGGAATATCGCGCTGGCTGGCGTCGGGCTCGGGACGGCTGCCGAAGTGCTGCGCGCAATACGCCCGCGAACCCAGCAGGCCCTCCTCTTCTCCGCTCCACAGGGCGATACGGATGGTGCGCCGCGGCTTGACCTTGAGCGCTTCCAGGATGCGCACCGCCTCCATCATCACCGCCGAGCCGGCGGCGTTGTCGGTGGCGCCGGTGCCGCTGTGCCACGAGTCCAGGTGCGCGCCCAACATGACGATCTGATCCTTCAGCGCCGGGTCGGTGCCGGGAATCTCCGCCACCGTGTTGTACTGCATGGGATCGCCGTCGGTGAACTGGTTCTTGACATCGATCTCCAACTCCACCGGCACCTTGTGCTCCACCAGACGGTAAAGGCGCCCGAAGTGCTCGCCGGCCATGGTCAGCATGGGCACCGCGGTGGGCGGCTGGTCCTTCTGATAAGGGCCGCCGCTGGAGACAAAGATGGTTCCGTCCTCGCCGCGGCTGTCCTCGATGACCGCCAGCGGCTTCTCGTCCGCCCAGAACTTCGCCAGCTCCTTGCGGAACGCGGCGCGGCGAAGAAAGTCTTCCCGATTGAACTGCCGCCCGAACTCCGGGCCGGCGTGGTACTCGGCCAGGTCAGCCAGTTCCTTGTCGGTGTAGCGGGTGAAGTCGGGATCGGAGCCGGGCTTGATCTCGCGCGGGTCCCCCAGCAGCACGATCTTGCCGGTCAGCTTGCCGCGATACTTCTGCAGGTCTTCGCTCTTCTCCAGCTTGGCGCTAACGACTTCGCCTTTGACCAGGCCGTTGGTCCCCGGCGTCCAGGCCTCGGGATAGGCCATTAGCATGGCGGTATCGGGCGCGGTCATGCGCACGAAGGTCGACTGGTTCTGCCAGCCCAGGCCGAACGGTCCCCAGGACTCAAGGTGCGAATTCTGCAATCCCCACTTGGTGAATTCGTCCCGCGTCCACTCGTTGGCCTTCTTCATGTTGGGCGAGCCGGTGAGGCGCGGGCCGATGCGATCGGTCAGGTCGCTGAGAATGTTCATCACCTGGGAGTTCTTGAAGCCCTCCTGGCGAATAGCGGTGATCATCTCCAGGTCGGGCGCGTCGCCGTTGGGGCCGGCGGCACGTGCGGCGGCGGGTGCGATCAGGATAGCGAGTGCGGCGCAGGCGGCAAGGCGTGCGATGGCAGAGTGGCGCCTGAATACCATAAGAATGTCCCCTCCTTAAAAGACCCGCGGCCGGATGGGCTTGCCAACCGCGGATGTCAGGAAAACGAGCAGAATCTTACCATCGGTCCCGGGCGGGGCAGCGCGCTGATCCCAAAATTGCACGAGCCGTGGTGCAATTCCCTGGGGTCCGAGAAAACTCTTGCGGTCCCCTTTTTCCGCAGCTACTCTGGCGCAAAAGGGCGCATCCTAGGCTAGGTAAGATCCAGTTGAATTCGGGGTAGAATTGTCGCGGACAATACCCCGGATTGTCCGCCAATGTCGTGAACGGGAGGGCCCCCCGATGCTGTCGAAGTGCGCAAACCCGCAGTGCACAGCTTCCTTCCAATACCTGCGCGAAGGGAAACTATTCCAGATCGACAGTGATTCCGCCGATGGACGCCACGGCGGTCCGCAACTGCTGGATGGCAAACGCCCCACGCGCCACATCGAATATTTTTGGCTGTGCGGACCGTGTTCGTCGGCGATGACGCTGGCCTACGAGAAAGGCAAGGGCGTCGTCACCGTTCCCCTGCAACGGCCAGCCGCCTTCCGCGCGGCCGCTTCCTAGCTAAGACAGTAGCGCCGCCCTCCACCCATAGCGAGGGCGGCTGTGCCATATCCTGTCCGCCGGCGTTTTCGCCGGCGTTCTCTATTTCGGGGCAGTCATGCCGTGGCAGCGGCTTGGGGCGGATGCGCGACGCCGTCGCGGAAGGTCACCGTCTTGCCGGAAATCGCCGGCACGCGCTCGCCGGGAACGATGATTCCCACCAGGTTCAGCGGGTCGGTCGCGGAAACCGTGATGGTCTCGCCCCAGGGCTCCTGCTTGCGCGCCGCGCGCAGCGATTCCACCGCCACCGGCAGCGCGAACTGCTCACCGAGAAATCCGGAGACAAAGCGCCCGCCGCGAATTTCGCCGCGGTCTTCCAGGCGGCGGAAGGTGATGGCCAGCTCGCGCCACTTCCACGCCAGGCTCTCGCGCGCCAGCAACTCGCGGAAGACGACCCCGTAGCGGTGGAGCAGCATGCGGCAGGTCGCCTCCAGCGATTTCTCCCGCTCGGCGCAGCCGCCGGCGTAAAGCAGCGACCAGCGGCCGGCATGACGTCCCTTGCCGTTGCGGCGCTCCAGCAGCGAGCGCAGATTTTCGAAGCCGTCGGCGGTGACCAGTCCGGCCGCGACCAGTTCCCACAACGCCGCTTCCACCTCGGACTTGGGCTTGCTGCTGCCGCGCACGATGTCGGGGAAAAACGAGGCGCCGCGCTGCTGCAGGAAGGCGAGCAGGTCGCGCGCGTTGTCGCTCAAGCCACGGTGGGCGCCGTCGCCATCGGCGCGCGGCTGCATCCAGTCGCATTCCTCGCGGACAAAGAAGGTGATGGGCGCCACGCTGGTGGGAATCACGCGGCGGCGGCCGTCGGAAGAATCGTCGAGCGTCGCCGGATGCGGCGAGAGCCTGCCCCAGCCGACCGCGCCGGTCAGGCACAGCCGGTCGAGTATGTCCGGATCGTAGCTCTTCACTCGCGCGGCAAGCACGTGGCGCTCCCAGGCGTTGGCCGCGATCTCGAAGCCCTGCAACTGCTGCAGGATTTCTGCGACGCCGCGCTCGCCCTCGACCTGCGTGCCCGGCGCGGCATGCTGCCAGCGCAAAAGCCAGCGCATGAACTGCGCTTCGGTGACCGGCTCGATCTCCTTGCGCAACCGCCCGACGGTGAGGCGGTGAATGCGCGCCAGCAGCCGGCGATCACAGAACTCAGTGGCGGGGGGCTGGGGGCTAGTGGCTAGTTTCGGCGTAAACGTCCCCCGCAGGATCGCGCCCGTCGCTTCCAGCCGCAGCAGCGTCTGCTCGATTTCTGCCTCAGGCAGGTGGAGCAGCGAGGCGAGTTGCATTGCGGTGACCGGCCCCAGGTGCTGCATCCATCCCCGCAGCAGCTGCAACAACGCATCCGAGCGCTCGATGGACGCGGCAATTTCTGCCGGAGCAGGATCGAAGGTCGCCTCGGGATAGACGGCGCGGAAAGCAGCAGCACGTTCGGCGGCTATCGCGAAGGCGCCGCCGTGCACGTGCGCAATTCCGGCGCGACCACAGTTGATCAAACTGTCTAGAAAATGTGGCGACCCGACAGGGGCTAAAGCCCCCAAGGTAAAGGTGGATTTTTCCGTCGGGCTGAAGCCCGGCGCTTCCACGCCTGATCTGGAAAGCTCCATTTCCGCCGGGCTAAAGCTCGGGGCTTCCACGCTCAACCCCGGCGCTTCCACGCTCAACCCCGGCGCCTCCACGTTCAAGCCTGACGCATCCGCGGCCGGTTCCGAAGCATTGTCAAAGTTGAGAATTGCTGCTGGCACCACCGTGGAAGCGGCGGGCTTTAGCCCGCCGAAAGCGGCATCCATATCTCTTGGGGCTTGAGCCCCGGTGAGAAATGCCGGCACCGCGATCAAGGTCTGCAGCACGTCGTGCAGTTCGTCCGCATCGCGCACGTCGGGCCATGCCTCGCTGCGCACCTGCTCGATCGCCTCCGCATCCAACCCGCCGACCTGCTGCAGCACCGAATCCGGCAGCACCCGCCGCATGTCCACCGCGCGCGCCCGGCGTTCTTCCAGGGGAGCGTCATCGAGGTACGCGTAGGGATTCGAATTCAAGATCTCGTGCGAGAACTGCGACGGAATGGGCGTATCCACCGCCACGCAGCGGATCGTGCCCTGCTCGAGGCCGCGCAGCAGCCGCTTCAAGCCGTCGAGGTCCATCGCCTCGGTGAGCACGTCCTTCATCACCTCGCGCACCAGCGGGTGGTCGGGAATCTGGATGTCGCCCTCGATGTTCTCCTGGCAGGCCGCCACGTCGGGAAAGACCGACGCCAGCAGGTCGTCGGCCTGCATGCGATGGATCTGCGGCGGAATTTTCTTGCCGTTGCGGAAGCGCTGCAGCGCCAGCGCGCGCGTGGCGTCCCAGCGGAAGCGGGTGCCGAAGTACGGAGAACCGGTGAGTACCGCCTGCTCCAGCACCGGTTGCACGCTGTCGGCGGCGAGAAACTGAAAGACGTCGGCGAGCGGGAAGCTGTGCTGCTCGGCCAGGGCGATGTTGAGGCCGTCGTCGGTGGCGGCAGCCTGCAACTCGAAATTGAAGCTGCGGCAGAAGCGCTTGCGCAGCGACAGTCCCCAGGCGCGGTTCACCCGGCCGCCGAAGGGCGAGTGAATCACCAACTGCATGCCGCCGCCCTCATCGAAAAAGCGCTCGGCGATGATGGTCTTCTGCGTGGGCACCGCGCCCAGCACCGCGCGGCCGGTGATGATGTGCGAGATCAACTGCTCGGCGCCGCTGTCGTCGAGGCCGCACTCCTGCTTCAGCCAGTCGATGGCGGCACGCACCTGCGGCGACGAGGGCGACAGCTCCACCGGCGACACCGACGGCAGCAGGTCGCTAATGTTCTGCCGCAGTTCGCCGACATTCGCGGAAAGCTCTTCGGTGCGCGCCGGCGCTTCGCCGCGCCAGAAGGGAATGGTCGGCGCCTGCCCGTGCGCATCTTCCACCAGCAGGCGGCTGGCATTCGATTCGACGCGGCGGATTTTCCACGAGGTGTTGCCCAGCAGAATAATGTCGCCGGCCAGCGACTCCACCGCGAAGTCCTCGTCCACGGTGCCGACGACGGCGCCTTCCGGGACGGCGACGACGGTGTACAGCGCGGTTTCCGGGATGGCGCCGCCGCTGGTGATGGCGATCATGCGCGCGCCGCGCCGCGCCCGCAGGCGGCGATTCACCTGGTCGTGATGGAGATAAGCGCCGAATCGCCCGCGCCGCGCCGCGATGCCCTCCGAGAGCATGCGTATGATGGCGTCGAACTCCTCCCGCGGCAGGTTGCGATAGGGATAGGCGCGGCGGACCAGCGCGAAGAGTTCGTCCGCATCGCAGCCTCCAGAAAAAGTCATCCCGAGCGCAGCGAGGGATCTGCTGTCATTGCTACCACTCTCTTGGCGGTCTACAACAGATCCCTCCGCTTCGCTACGCTCAGCGTCGGGATGACTCAGCCTTAAGGAGCCCGCCCTTGTTGAGCCGGCTGCCGCGCACTCCGCCACAATCTGCTGCGCCAGGATGTCCAGCGGCGCTTCGGGGATGAGGATGCGGTCCAGTTCGCCGCGATGGATGGCGCGCACCAGCGCCGCGCATTCCACCAGTTCGTCGCGCGTGGTGACCAGCAGGCGGCCTTTGGGAATCGCGCCCCGCCAGTGCCCGGCGCGTCCGATGCGCTGCAGCGCTACCGCAATGGCGCGCGGCGAGCCGATCTGGATCACCAGGTCGACGGTGCCGATATCAATTCCCAGTTGCAGCGACGCGGTCGCCACCAGCACTGAGAGTTCGCCCGCCTTCAGCCTGCGTTCGGCGGCCAGGCGCAGCTTGCGCGACAGGCTGCCATGATGCGCGGCCACGGCCTCCTCCCCCAGCCGCTCGCCGAGATGATGGGCCACGCGTTCCGCCAGCCGGCGCGTGTTGACGAACACCAGCGTGGAGCGATGCTGCCGCACCAGTTCGGTGATGCGGTCGTACATCTCGCCCCACTGCTCGTTGGAAAAGACGGGCCCCAGTTCGGTGCCGGGAACCTCGATCTGCAGGTCCAGCGCGCGCTTGTGTCCGACATCGACGATCGCGATGGAGTCCGGCGGAGAATTCAACACGGAGGCACGGAGACACGGAGAAGAAGGAAACAATTTGTCACTCCGCGTCTCCGCGTCTCCGTGTTGATCTTCTCTTTCGACTCCGGACAAAAACGCGGCGATCTGCTCGATGGGCTTCTGCGTGGCCGACAGGCCGATGCGCACCGGCTTTTCCAGCCCCGCCGATTCCACCAGCGCGTCCAGCCGCTCCAGCGACAGCGCCAGGTGTGCGCCGCGCTTGTCGCCGGCGACCGCGTGAATTTCGTCGACGATGACCGTGTCCACCTCGCGCAGGATGGCGCGGCTGCGCTCGGCGGTGAGCAGGATGTACAGCGACTCCGGCGTGGTGACCAGGATGTGCGGGGGCCGGCGCAGCATCGCCTGCCGGTCCTTCATCAGCGTGTCGCCGGTGCGGACGGCGGTGCGTATCTGCGGCATCAGCAAGCCGCGCGCGCCTGCCAGTTGCAGGATCTCGCCCAGCGGCACCTCCAGGTTTCTCTGGATGTCGTTGCCCAGCGCCTTCAGCGGCGAGACATACACGACCTCGGTGCGGTCCTGCAGTTCCCCCGCCAGCGCCTGCCGCACCAGGCGGTCAATGCAGGCGAGAAACGCGGCCAGCGTTTTGCCGGAGCCCGTGGGCGCCGCGATCAGAGTGGTGCGGCGCGCCAGGATGTGCGGCCAGCCCTGCTCCTGCGGCTCGGTGGGCGAGCCGAAGCGGCTCACGAACCAGTCGCGGACCAGGGGATGCGCCCACCCCAGAGCGGTAGCCGGAAGGGAAGACATTCCCGATATTGTAATCGGGAAGTCGAGTATTTGTTTCGCTAAAGTTTCGCCCTTACTTTTGGGCTTTCTCGATCTTCGGAGGAGGCGGCAGGGCGGCGCCGGCGGCGTCGATCAGCAGACCGACTTTCAAGGCGGGTATCGGCACGGCGTCAACCTGGACCAGCGTCGCTTCGGGATCGGTCTCCATGCCCAATTGCACCAGGCGGCCCAGCGCCTCGGCCGCTTCGCCGGGCTTGAAGTGACCTTGGTCGTCCACCTCGTCGCGCACCAGGCGCTCGGCGATGGGAAAGGCTTCCTGAATGGCCTGGCGGCGGATCTGCATATCGGGCACCGCGTCTGCCGACCAGGCGATCTCCGACAGCGCGCGCAAGTGGGCGTGGGGATCGTCGAGTTGGCCGGCCAGAGCGAATCCCTGCTGCAGGTAGCTGCGCGCCTTGGCGATGTCCTGGTTGCGCTCCATCGTCGCCGCTTGCGCGAAGGCGACGGCGCGGGCCTCCACGTCGGGCATGGCCTGCGCCAGCATCTTGGGATCGTCGCTTTGCAGCAGCAACTCGGCACCGCGCTCCGCGTCGCGCGAGTTGCCGACGTGACCCAGCGCCGCGGCCTGGCGATCGTTGGCGGCTTCGACACTGCGCATCCGGGCCTGCGGAGAAATGACGGGAACTCCCATGTTGGCGCGCGTCAGGTCGGGATGATCGCGCACGAGCTGCTCCGCCAGCGCCGGATCCGCCTTGCGCACCAGGGGCAACAACTGCCGCAACTCGAAGTCGACCACCGACACCGACGAGCTCGTGCCGTTGTTGAGGAATTGGATCGGCTCGGCGTCGTTGGCGTGCCGCACCACGTTGGCCACCAGCAGGTCCATGGCTTCTTTCAACGACGCCGGCGCCAGCACGTTGCTCAACGGCCGCAGAAAGCCGGTGAACTCGAAATCGCCGTGAATGGAGGTGTTCTGCTGGTAGGCTGCGAGGGCGTCGCGAAACAGGGTCTCGGTGAGCTCGGGGTTCTTGGCGCCCAACTGCTCGGCCACTCGTCCCATCGCGCGATAAGGATAATCTCCGTTCTGGGCGATGGTGGCGGCGAGTTGGCGGATGACCGGCACACCGGCCACGCCGAACTTCGCCCAGATGATTTCTGTCAGGCGCTGCGCCGCCATGGCGCGGTAGGCGAGGGGCGGATGATTGTCGGCATCTCCGACTTCGTCCGGGTCCATCTGCGACAACATGGCCGCGGCGCGCGCGGGATCGAGTTGCGCCATGGCGTTCACCGCGGCGGCCTGGGTGCGGCGGCGAGGCTCTCCCGACAGTCCGTTCGCCGACTGGAACAGCTCTTCCGTCCACTCCCGCAGATGCGGTGATTTGTAGTCGGCCGCGACGCGCGTCAGTCGCACCAGCGCGGACCAGCGCTCCTCCGGCGGCAGCGTGGCCATGGCCAGGTGAGCGCGCTCCATGATGGTGTCGCGCAGCGAAGGCTCGGGCTTTGCCGGCTTGGAGGAGGCCTTGGCGGGCGGGCTCGGCTTCTTCGCCGCCGCGGGCGGTTGTGCGGCCACGGAGATGACCGTAAGCAGCAGCGCGCCCATGGCCGAGCCGTATCGCATGTTGCGCACATTGTATCCCGGTTTGAGCAGCGAATTTGGCCGTCCCTCATAGAACCGTCATGTCCTTCGTGGGAACAGAGAGGCCGGTTCCCACGAAGGACACGAAGTTTCCACGAAGGATCAGGAAAGAAGGCGGGGCTGTAGAATTCAGAGCGATGCAGGCGCTCAAAGATATCGTCAGCTGTCCGCAGTGTCACGGCCGAGACATCATCTATTCCTGCGAGCCGAAGTGCTGCTTCAATCACGTCTGCGCCGACTGCCGCAGCACCTTCGAGTTGAACACGGAGAAGACCGGGCGCTTCGATCCCGCGGCGGCGGCGCAGGCGCAGGAGCCCGAGTCGGGCGATCCCACCACCGGCTGCGCCGCCTGCGACTCCATTCGCGTGGGCGTGCTCAGCGTCACACCGGAGGAAACGCTGCTGGTGTGCGGCAAGTGCAACGCCGTGCTGCGGCTGAAGGTGGAGGAGTTCGTGGCGGGAGGACTGTAGCAAGCTGACAGCTGATAGCTTGTTACAATCCCGCCATGTCCGGTGAACGCGCGCGCCGCATCAAGCTGCTGCTCTTCGACGTTGACGGAGTTTTGACCGACGGCACCATCTGGCTCTTTCCCGCTCCCGCGGGCGCGCCGCAAACCGTGCAGGGACACCTGGCCAAGCACGAAGGCGCCAGCGGCTACGGCATCCACAGCCAATCCATGATCGAGGCCAAAGGCTTCCACGCCCACGACGGCATCGGCATCTCGCTGGCGCGGCTGGGAGGCTTGAAGACCGGACTCATCACCAAGCGCATTTCCGAGACCGTCGCGCTGCGCGCCCGCGACCTCAAGCTCGATCACGTGCACCAGGGAATTCTCGACAAGGCGGCGGTGTTCGAGGAGATCCTGCGGCAGGAGAAGATGAAGGCGGACGAAGCGGCCTACATGGGCGACGACATCATCGATCTGCCGGTGCTGCGGCGCTGCGGCTTGGCCATCGCGGTGGCCAACGCGCGCGACAACGTGAAGGCGGAGGCGCACTACGTGACGCCGCACCGCGGCGGCGACGGCGCGTTGCGCGACGCGGTGGAATTCATCCTGCAGGCGCAGGGGCTGCTCGAGGACGTGAACCGGCAGTACATCGAGGGCAAGCGAAAACGCTGAATTGCCGAATTGCCGAAGTGCGGAATTGCCGAATTGAAGAGCGCCGCTGATTAAGAGAAGGCGTTCGCCGCTGCGATCAGCTGCTCGCCAAATTAAACTCTGCAATTCCGCAGTTCAGCAATTCCGCAATCTGTTCACTGCGGGATCGCGACCGGCTTGGCACTCATCAATTCCGCGAAGCGCGGGTCCTTGCGCACGGTGGCGAAGTCGGCTTCCTTGTACACCGGGTCGAGGTCCTTGTAGCCGTCCTCCATGGCGTGGCGCAACTGCTCCAGGGCGCGGTCCACGTTGCCCATCTTGGCGTACATGCGGGCCAGCATGAAGGCGTACTTGGCGCGGTCCTCGGAGGTGGTCATCTGGGCGACGACGCCGGCCTGGGAGTGGCGCTCCAGCACGTCGGGATCGAGTTGCAGGGCGCGGGCGAACTCGGGAATCGCCTTTTCGAAGTCCTTCTGCGCGAAGTACACGACTCCGAGATTGCAGTGGAAGGAGGCGCTGGTCTCGCGCAATTCAATCGCCTTGCGATATTGTTTCACCGCCTTGCCGTATTTTTTCTGGGCGTAGAACGAGGCGCCCATGTTGTTGTAGGCGTCGGGGTAGAGCTTGTCGATCTTGAGGGATTTTTCGAAGGCCTTACGGGCGTCGCCGAAGCGGCTCATCTGCAGGCGGGCGATGCCGATCTTGTTCCACAGCACGGCGGTCTGGGGGACGGCGGCCTTTTTGAGGGCGGCGTTGTAGTAGTCGATGGCGTCGAGCAGGCGGCGCTGGACGCGCAGGGCGTCGGCGGTGCGCTCCAGTTGCTCGGCGGTGGCGTCGGCGGGCGGCGGCTCGGGCGCGGGGGGAAGAGTGACGACAGAGTTGGGTTGCTGGGGCGTAGTGTTGAAGGCCGGCTGTTCCTGGGCGGTTGCGGCCAAACTGGCAGCCAGGAGAAGGAGGAGTAAGGAAATCCAAGCCCGCATAGGGGCCTCCTGAGTCCTGCTATACCGCACCCGGAGGACGAAAGGCAAGGGTCCAGGGACGAGGTACGGGACTCTAGGGGCATAGACTCCGAAAACGGGGCCGAAGTTCCCAATGATTACTGATTGGTAATGGCCCCGGGGTATCCCCTGGGCCTGGCGTTGCAAACAAAGGTAAGTAGCCCAGGTATACCTGGAGACCTGGGGCAGCGGGCTGTCAAAGAGCGGGCGAGGGGCGCCGGAGCGGCACTGAGGCTGAACGAGGATACTATTCCCTTTCACCCAAGCAGGAGAGTAAAGGAAATGGCGAGGAGAAGTCTGTGATGACAGGAGAAGATTCCTCGGGGCGCGAGTGGCGATACCAAAACGGGACAGGGCGGGGGATGGCGCATCGACCGAGGACGTGGTCGCGAACGGGCGTAAGTAGTGATAAGGCCTGTTATCGCCAGTTGACCTGCCGTGTCGGTGGCTTGCCACCCGTGAATCCGATTTACTACGTGCTCGTTCTCATACTCGCGGCCCCTTGGATGCCACTGCGTGCGACTTCTACTGAACCGACGCCCATCACTGTGAAGCGCGCTTCAGTCTCTCAATCTGTTGTTTCACTCGATGCAGTAATAGGCGGCAAAGCAGAGGCGCTCGTGTGTTTTCTGAACGTTGCAAGTTGTGCGGCACCGCGACCCGGCAAGTACGTGATGGTCAAAGCAGGAGTGAAAGGGATTTACCAAGACTGTACCAATGTCGTCCTGTACAGGATCGATCTATACGGCACCGACGCAAATCCGAAAGACGAAGTCGGGGTGTACTGCTGGGAAACCAGCGGAGACTGCTACATGTTCGACTGCAAACCCAACGTGTACCCATTCATTCGCTCTGAGTTGCCGGACAGTATTCCCGAGGAATCGAAGGATCCGCGCCGTTCGCTCCGAACCCGCATTCCGCGGCCCGATCCCGCTAAGTACAACAGAGTGCGCGATGCCCGCGAATGGAAGAATCCGTACCTTGTTGTCCGGCGTGGTGGCATCGAGATCGTCGGTGTCACACCGGTTGAACCCGGAATTTCTGTCCAAGCCGTTGCCACCGAATTGGAGCGACTGCCCGATTCAGCATGGCCGTACGGACTTGTTGTCGCAGTCCAAGAAATTGGCATACGGTCGCCGGGCGAGGACGCACCGATTCGTGCCAACCGGGAGAAGCTCTTGGCGCTGTTAAAGAGGCTTGGAATCACCGCCGACCTCTGGCCCTCTGCCTAGTTGTCGTGAATGTATGGTCCGCCGCGCGCTGGCGCGACGCATTGCACTCAGATGCCGAAGACAGCAACTCTGTTGCTCGCTCGGCACAGAATTCACGGCATGACAGTTGTCGCTTACCGGTTCTCTGCGAATCCGGCAACGTCAACTGACAAAGTGGCGCGACGGCCTCCCGCCGACCGTTTGACGGGAGAAGGGAAAGGGGCCCCCAATAGCGCCCCCTACCCTGCCCGCCCAGTGCAGCTTAAATTTGCCCGGCGCCAGGCCCGGTCCGGCTCCGTGCAGGCGCAGGGCGCGGCCCCGGCGAGCTCACCACCGGGTCAGCGCAAACGTTGGTTGGGCGTGTTTAACACGGGATGTGAATCCAGGATGGGAGTATTCACAAGGCGGGCTAACTAGTGATAACCCGATTTATCGTCAACGATCCTGCGGCTTGATGTAATTCCAGCCAAGCCAAGGCATTACAACTACGCAGAAAACAAAGGCGAAAGCCGCAGAGATATAGCGTTGTGCCGTGATCTCTTCGACAGCGCACATCACCCCCATGAGGATTAGGCTCGACATGAGGGTGGCTGTGCGCTTATTCCTAACGGCGCTTCGACCAGCTTTGAAGCCATCTTCAAATCTGCTCATATGTGTCGGCTAATTGTTGTGAACAGACGTAATGAGATGGTCCGCCGCTACTATCGCGGTACACGGAGGATCATCGCATGCACATCGCGTCCATCGGCATTGACCTCGGTAAGACCACCTTCCAC
>DASUBK010000238.1:0-3593 GCA_035763305.1 Terriglobales bacterium
CGACGGACGCCACCTCGCCCCACTCCAGGAATCGGGGTTCCAGGCGATAACCTGCCAGCCAGTCGTCCAGCGCGGACATGCCGGGGTTGCGGTCATTCGGCATGGAATGCTTCCCGGAAATACCGCAGTTCATCCTGCAGGCTGGCGCCGAGTGCGATGGTGCCGAGCCGCAGCTGCGCACCACCCACGAGGGTAGGGTCGGTGCGGAACTCGAGCGGCGCGCCCGGCTTTCCCATGCTGCTTTCCAGCGCGGCTTGGATACGTTGGCGGGCGGCGGGATCGAGCGGGTGGGCGGTGGCCAGCACCGGTGGCGTCCCCGCATTGGACCAGGCGCTGCGCATTCCGCGTGCCGCCGGTTCTTCCCGGCCATCGCGCGGCAGACCCTGCACCAGCAGGTTGAGCAACCGGCCGTCGAGTTCCGGCGAAGCCAGGGCGGAAAGGAGCTCGGACGCGAACTTCGCGCCCTTGCCCAGGGCCTCGCGCGTCAACGCCGCTTCGCGCTCGCGGGTTTCGCGCTCGGCCAGCGCGCGTTCCTTGTCACGGGCTGCCTTGAGTTCCATCTCGAGGGCGGCAAGCCGCTTCTCCCGCTCGGCCCGGAGTTCGTCGTCGAACTTGCGGCTGGCCTTCCGCTCCTCCTCGGCCAAGCCTTTGAGGCGCTGGTCGTACCGGGTCTTCAACGCTTCTGCCGCCGTACGTGCCTGCTCGGCGGCCCGCAGCGCATCGTCGATCTTCTTGCGCCGGTTCTCGATGGCCTCGCTGACCGGCTTATAGAAGAACCGCTTCAGCAGCCATACCAGCACGATGAAGTTGAGGATTTCCAGCGCGAAGGTCGTCCAGTCGAATTCCATGGTCTGCCTCCAGGATGCGCGGGCGGCGGTTAGTGGCCGAGCAGGCCCAACAGCGGGTTGCGGAACAGCACGATCAGCACGATCACCAGGCAGTAGATGGCCAGCGATTCGATCATGGCGAGGCCGATGAACAGGGTGCGTGTGATCGACTTCTCCGCTTCCGGTTGGCGAGCGAGCGCATCCAGCGCCTGGGATATGGCCCGGCCCATGGCGACTGCCGGAAACATTATGCCGAGCGTTATCCCCAAGACGGCGGCGACTGTGGATGCCAGGGTAATCCAGCTGAGATCTGACATGACTTACTCCTTCTTCGTCTGCAGTTCCTGAACCTGTAATCCGCCTGCGATGTAGATCAAGGCAAGCATCCCGAAGATGTAGGCCTGCACCAGCGCTTCCACGATGTGCAGCATGAGGATGGGTATGGGCGCCAGGAAGCCGGCCACCATCAGTACCAGCGCCGCGGTCAATCCCAGGCTCATCATGTTGCCGAACAGGCGGATCGCCATGGCGAGCGTGCGGGTGATCTCGGCGACCACGGTGAATGGCAGCAGCAGGGGGTTGGGATCGAGGTAATGGGCGAGATAGCGCCGCAGCCCCTGCACGCGGATCCCGTACCAGTGCACGGAGAGAAACACCAGGAGCGCCAGGGCCGTCGTCGTCGACAGGCTGCTCGTGGGGGCCCGGACGCCGGGGATGATGCCGACCAGGTTCGCGATGACGACGAATACCCAAAGGCTCGCGATGAACGGGAACACCAGCGGTGCGCGCTCCGGCAGCACGTCCGATATCGCGCCGAACATGGCTTCGTAGGCGCCTTCCAGCATAGTTTGCCATCGGCCGGGTTCCGGCCGGAGCCGATGGCCGACAAACCAAGAAACCGCCACGAGCAGGAGCATGATGATCCACGTGACGAGCACCGTGTCGGTCAGGGCCAGCGGGCCCAGGTCGACCTGCCACGAGCGGAGCAGACCGTCGGTACCGCTCATGTCTCCGTCCTCTTGATGAGCCAATAGACGTTGAAGGCGCCGATCGCGACACCGAGCAGCAGGAAACCCACGGTCCAACGCACCGAATAACCGGCCAAGCGGTCATCCAGCCAGTGGCCCAGGTAGGCGCCGGCGACGATGGGCAGGGCCATGGCCAAGCCGAGGCCGCTGAAGAACGACGCTTGTGCCAGCAGCGTAGGCCGTTCCCGCGCGGCGCGGCGCATGCGTTCGGTCTGCGCCGCAAGGCGTCCCTTGAGTTCCGATTCGGGCTTCATAGTCCGCCGCCTTCGGTCCGGCTGAGCTCCCAGAGGCTTCGCAACATCGCCTCCTCGATGTGCTGCAGGCTGACCCGCAGTTCCTTTGACCTCGTCGCGTCGGCCGCCAGTTCCGTGTTGAGTTTGGTGCTGATGGTCTCGTAGTCCGCATCGATGAAGAAACGGCGGCTGTTCACGTACAGCTCGTTCTCGACGAAGTAGGCTATCCCGCCCACGGTCGCCAGGTATTCCCAGTCCCGGCCCGCGCAACGGAATTTCGCCAGCCCGAACGCGAGCGGCGTCATGAAGCGCTCATGCGCCGCGAGCAGGCCGAACGCGCCGCCCGGGTCCTCGCCGACGAAGGATTCCACCTGCTCGAACCGCCGGTATTGGGAGGCCCCCTGGAGGTGCATGACGAAGCCGGTCACGGCGTGGCCCCCATGGCGCCCTTCATGTAGCACTGTTCTTCGGGAAGTTCGTCGTAACGGCCGTCCAGGAACGCCTGGCAGTCTCGCAGCGTCTGTTCCAGGGGAACGCTCGCCCCGGCGATGCCGGTGTGCGCCGCCACCACCTGGAAAGGCTGGGTGAGATAGCGCTGCAGGCGGCGTGCGCGGCGCACGGTCAGCTGGTCCTCCTGGGAAAGCTCCTCCAGCCCCAGCATGGCGATGATGTCCTCGAGTTCGTGGAAGCGCGCCAGATGCTCGCGGACCGCGGCCGCGATCCGGTAGTGGCGCTCTCCCAGCGTGCTCCGGTCCATGAGCTTGCTGTCCGACTGCAGCGGATCGACCGCGGGATAGATGCCGCGGCCGGCCTGCTGGCGGGTCAGGACGATGGACGTATCCAGGTGCCGCAGGATGGTGCTCACCGCCGGATCCGTCATGTCGTCCGCCGGCACGTATACCGCCTCCACGGCGGTGATCGCGCCCCGGTCCGTCGAGGTGATGCGGTCCTGCAATTCCGCGACTTCGGTGCCGAGCGTGGGCTGGTATCCCACGGTGGCGGGCATGCGCCCCAGCAGGCTCGATATCTCGCTGCCGGCCTGCACGAAGCGGAAGATGTTGTCCATCACGAAAAGGATCTCGGCCTTGAACTCGTCGCGCAGGTACTCTGCGCAGGTCAGCGCCGCGAGGCCCACGCGGAAGCGCACGCCCGGGGATTCATCCATCTGGCCGAAGACCAGCAGCGCATGCGGCAGCACCCCGGAGGACTTGAGGTCGTGCAGCAGCTCGTGACCTTCGCGGATGCGTTCTCCCACCCCCGCGAACACGGAAATTCCTTTGTGGCGCGTCGCGATGGCGTGCATGTATTCCATGATCAGCACGGTCTTGCCGACCCCGGCGCCCCCGAAGAGACCCGTCTTGCCGCCCTTTACGATCGGGCAGAGCAGGTCGATGACCTTGATGCCCGTCTCCAGGATCTCGCCGACTGCGCGGGCCTCGCGCAGCGGCGCCGGCTGGCCGTGGATGTTCCGGAACTGTGGGTTGGCGGGCGGGGCCATCCCGTCC
>DASUBK010000239.1:0-4647 GCA_035763305.1 Terriglobales bacterium
CGCCACTTTCCTGCTGGGCATGTTCTGGAAGCGCTCCACCGGGCACGGCGCATTTTTCGGATTGCTGAGCGGGACCGGGGCGGCGGCGCTGCATCACGGCCTGACCCTGCCGGCGGGCGCCAGCGTGGGCATCAAGGGTGGATGGCTGGGAGCGATTCATACTTACCCCAGCGAGATGGCGCAGAACTTCTGGGCAGCGATTTTTGCCTGGTGCACCTGCTTCGTGGTGACCATCGTCATCAGCCTGCTCACCCGCCCGCGCGAAGAGAAGGAACTGGTCGGACTGGTGTACTCGCTGACTCCGAAGCCGGAAGAGGAGCATCATGCGTGGTGGGGGAGGCCGGGGGTGCTGGCGGTCATCGTGCTGGTGGCGACGGTGCTGTTGAATCTTGTGTTTTATTAGGCGTACGCGAGGGCGCCCTTCGGCCTCCACCTCAGGGCAGGCTGTGCGCTCCAACAGACATGGGCATTGATATCCGCATTCCGATCGGCATGCTGTTCACCGCGCTGGGACTGATCCTGGCGATCTTCGGCGCGGTCAGCGACCCGGCGCTCTACCAGCGCTCGCTCGGCATTAACGTCAATTTCGGATGGGGCCTGGTGCTGCTGGGCTTTGGAATCCTCATGCTGCTGCTGGGGCGCCGCGGCCTGCGCAGTGCGTCGACGTCGGCTCATCCGAAGCGTTAGCCGCAGATAGAAGAAGCCGGTCGGGGTCGACCGGCCTCCATTCACGTTGAGTCATCGGTGTGCCGGTCGGGATCGACCGGCTTCCATTCAACTTAAGTGCATCGCCTGCCGGTCGGGGCCGACCGGCCTCCATTCACGTCGAGTACTTCGCGGCCGCCGGGTGCACACCTCAGAACCGTCTATCCGTCCCCGGGATTTCACAGTACAGCCCAATCTCGTGGCCAGAGCGCAACGAATCACATCTGATCACGTCTGAGTAGTTGCACGTAACGGAAATGCCGCCATGGCCGGGTGTCCGGAAACGCACTATGTGCGAATTCGAACGCCTGTCCGAGAGCGGACAGCAGGTTTGCGCAAAGCAAAGTTTTATTTTTTTAAAGTAACCGTTTGGCAGAAGAGTCCATCAATCTTGTGGCGCACGTGTCGGGGCGCATCGCTATGGCTACTGCAACTGCAATGAGAGAAGAAGGAACGACCGACCGGCTGGTGATACGTTCGGCCGGCAAGATCGTGCTGTTCAACCCGGAGGAGATCGACTGGGTCGAAGCCTCCGCGAACTACGTCCGCATTCACGCCGGCGTGCGCGAGTACGTGGTGCGCGACACGATGGCCAACATCGAGAAGCGGCTCGGCGGACGTTTCCTGCGCATCCACCGTTCGATCATCGTAAACGTGGACCGGGTGCGCACGCTGGCGGCAAGCAGCAACGCAGAGTCGGC
This sequence comes from Terriglobales bacterium, assembly GCA_035763305.1. GTDB lineage: Bacteria > Acidobacteriota > Terriglobia > Terriglobales > Acidobacteriaceae > DASUBK01. The sequence continues at coordinate 1,407 of DASUBK010000239.1, forward strand.
GCTGATCCTGGCCGACGGCAAGGAATTGCCGGTGGGGCGCAGCCGCCGCACGCAAGACGACACGCTGCTGCGTTCGCTGCTGAACGCCGGGGGCAACTCCGGCTGGCCGGGGCCGGCCCACTCCTGAGAGCCACCTGGCAACCGCGCCGGGCGGTGCCTGCCGCGCGCCTCTGACGCGGGCTGCTGTGCGCCTGCCGCCCGGCAGGGCAGCTGCCGCGTCCGCAATTGCTTCCGGCCACCGGCTGGAGGATAATTGGCAGTTGCCTATCCCGACATTCGGCTCGGGAAGCCGCGAAAAACGGCTCTTCGGCGGAGTCGATTTTCGCGTGTCCGGCCCGGCGCGGCCACTCCGGTGAATCTGCCCAACTACATCACGCTGAGCCGCATCGCCATGGTGCCGCTGCTGATCTGGATTCTCTCCAGCAGCCGCTTTGCCGCCGGCGCCCACGGCGAACGGGAACTGCTGGCTTCGGCCGTCTTCATCCTCGCCTCGATTACCGACGGTCTCGACGGCTACCTGGCGCGCAGCCGCGGCCAGATCACCACCATGGGGATGCTGCTGGACCCCCTGGCTGACAAGCTGCTCATCGCCTCCGCCTTCATTACCCTGGTGCAGTTCAATCCGCACATCGTGGCAGCGTGGATGGCGGTGGTCATAATCGGGCGCGAGTTCCTGGTGAGCGGACTGCGCTCTATCGCCGCGCAGCAGGGATTCACCATCGACGCCAGCGACTGGGGCAAGGTCAAGATGGTGGTGCAGATTGTGGTGGTGGCCATCTGCATCCTGGAGCATGCCTGGCACACCATCCCGCTGGGGCGGATTTTCATTCCCGTGAACACGCTGGCGGTGGTGGGAATCTGGTTCATGGTGACGCTGTCGCTGGTGGGGGCGGTGGATTACTTCGTCGCCTTCTGGTCGAAGATCGACCGCCAGGTGACGCGGCGGCGCCGGCGGTTGATTCTGAGCCGGCGCAAACGCGCCGCCGACCCGCTCCCGCCCGAGAACCGCAATGTGCTCCCAACTTAGTCCGGCGGACCGGGCGGAAGCGGCGTACAGCGAGGAAGATCGCCGCCTGCTGCTGGACATTGCCCATCGCAGCATCCTGGCTGCGCTGCGCCAGGCCGACCTCGACTTGACTCCTCCCAACGAAAAGCTGGCGCAACCGCGGGGAGCGTTCACCACGCTGCATCTCGACGGACAATTGCGCGGCTGCGTGGGCTACATCCTGGCCGCCAAGCCGCTGTACAGCACAGTGGCGGAGACGGCGCAGGCGGCCGCGTTTCAGGACTTCCGCTTCTATCCAGTCACGCTACAGGAGGCAGAACGGCTGAAGATCGAGATCAGCGTGCTGTCGCCGCTGCAGCCCATCCGGCCGGAGGAAGTGGAGATCGGGCGACATGGACTGGTGGTGAGCTGGGGCAACCGCCGCGGCCTGCTGCTGCCCCAGGTTCCGCTGGAACACGGCTGGAACCGCGAGACCTTCCTCGAACAGACCTGCATCAAGGCCGGCCTTGCGGCGGACGCATGGAAAAGCGGCGCCAATCTGGAATCGTTCACCGCGGAAATCTTCGGAGATTCCTTGTAATACTTCCGGCCGAAGAATTGAAAATTGAATATTGAATATTGGCGGGTGGCGTCAATGTCCGCAGCTGCCGATGAAATGAAGGAACGTACCAAGCAATTCGCATTGCGAGTTGTCAGACTTTGCAATTCGCTGCCCAGGACTTCTGCTGCGCGGGTGATCGGAATGCAGATACTCCGATCGGCTACTTCGGTCGGAGCGAATTACCGAGCCGCGCGATCTTCGCTGCTTCGCGAAAGACCGCAGTGGAACACCAGATCAGCGGAACGGCAGTTCCGCAGGTGCACTAGCGAGAGGTTTGTTCTCGCGCTCACGGCCAATATTCAATTTTCAATATTCAATTCTTCTTCTGTTTGTTGGGCATGGCTTCGTGCGTCCTCTCCCGGAACGCGCCGCGCATGCCGCTGGCCAGCGACACCGCGGAATCTCCGAACTTGTCGCGCAGCTTGTCGGCGGCGGAGAGAGCGTCTTTCCAGCGGCGATGGCGGTCGCTGTCGAGCAGGCCGAGTTGCCCTTCGGCATCGCTGAAGGACGAGGCATGCACGCCCAGCAGGCGCACGGCGCGCCCGCTGCGCCAGTTGCGGCGAAACAGTTCGCGGATCTCGGAGAAGATTTCCGTGTCTACCTGGGTGGGCGAATGCACGGTATGCGCGCGGGTGATGGTGGTGAAGTCGCTGTAGCGCAGCTTCAGTTGCAGCGTGTTGGCGTAGAGTCCCGCCTCGCGCAGGCGGCGCCCGACCATCTCGCTGAGCCGCGCCAGCGTCGCTTCCAGTTGCGCCGCGTCCGCCGTGTCGACGTTGAAGGTGTGCTCGTGGCTGATGGACTTGGGTCCGCCGGCTTCGCCGATCTCCTCGTCGAACCAGCCGCCCGCGTCTTCTCCTCGCGACTTTCCCGCCAGCGCCAGACCCCACTTGCCAAAGCGTTCCTCCAGAAATTCCTCGCCCAGGCGGGCCAGGTCTCCGACCTTGCGCACGCCCAGCGCGTTGAGGTTCTGCTCGGTGACTTTGCCGACGCCGGGAATGCGGCGCACGTCGAGCGGCGCAAGAAACGCGGCCTCGCAGCCGGGCAGCACTTGCAAGATACCGTTGGGCTTCGCCTGGTCGGACGCCACTTTGGCCACCATGCGCGCCGCGGCGATGCCGATGGAGCAGTTGAGCTGCGTCGTCTCCTTCATCGCCCGGTGCAGCGCGTGGGCGGCACGAAAGGCCGGACCATGCAGGCGCTCGGTGCCGGTCATATCGAGATAGGCCTCGTCGATCGAGGCCATATCCACGGTCGGCGTGAAGCTCTGCAGGACCCCGCGCACCTTGTGCGAGTAGTCGCGATAGCGGTCGGGGTGGCCATGGACGAAGATCGCCTCGGGCGGCAGCAGGCGCGAGGCGGTGCGCAGCGGCATGGCGGAGTGGACACCGAACTTGCGCGCATTGTAGTTGGCCGCCGCCACCACGCCACGCTCGTCGCGATCGCCGCCGACCACCACGATCTTCCCCTTCAGCGAGGGATCGAAGATCTCCTCCACCGAGACGAAGAAGGCGTCCATGTCGACATGGAAGTACGTGCGCACGGTCAGGAGATTATTTCACCACGGAAGAATCGGGTCATCTCACCATCGGGTCATTGCGCCCGCCCTTAATTGTCATCCTGAGCGAAGCGAAGGA
>DASUBK010000240.1:0-6365 GCA_035763305.1 Terriglobales bacterium
GCGTCCATCACCAGCAGCGTCTCGTGCGGCGAGCCGGGAATCACCTTCTGCGCGATGCGCCGCATCTTCGACAGCTCGTCCATCAGGCTCGACTTGGTATGCAGCCGCCCGGCGGTATCGATGATGACGTAATCCGTTCCCCGCGCCTTCGCCGCCTGCAGCGCGTCGAACAGCACCGCCGCCGGATCGCCGCCCGGCTTGGTTTTGATGACTTCTGTCCCCGTGCGCGAGCCCCACACTTCCAGTTGCTCGATGGCCGCCGCGCGAAAGGTGTCGGCCGCACACAGCAGCACTGTCTTGCCCTGCGCCCGCAGCACGTTGGCCAGCTTGCCGATGGTGGTCGTCTTGCCGGTCCCGTTGACGCCGACTACCAGGATCACCTCCGGCCCGTCCACCGCCTGCGCCGGCTGGGTGTTGGCGCGGCGCAGGATGGCCAGCATCTCTTCCTTGAGCACCCGCTTCAACTCGTTGACGTCGCCGATCTGCTTGCGGTCCACGCGTTCGCGCAGCGCGTCCAGCACCTCTTCTGTGGTGCCCGTGCCCAGGTCGGCCGCAATCAGCGTGGCCTCCAGGTTGTCGAGGGTGTCGCGGTCGATTTCCTTGCTGAAGGAAACTACGTCCTCGATGCGCTCGCTGAGGTTCTCCCGCGTGCGCGAGACCGCTTCTTTCATCCGGTCGAACAGCCCTTTTTTAGGCGGTTCGTCCAGGCTGCCGAACAGAGTTTGAATCATCCGATCCCTTGCGCAACTGGAGCGCACGCGCCCTCGCGTGCGACGTTCTGCTTATCGAAATAACGCTCTTCCCCGAACCCGCAATTATAAATTGTCGCGAGACCGCTCTCGCGATCCTCTGTTGCCTCTACCTTCAACGACATGTCATCCCGAGCGCAGCGAGGGATCTGCTGTAGTCACCACGCATCTGTGAGTGTCTACAACAGATCCCTCGCTCCGCTCGGGATGACAACGACTTTCGAAGTTTTCGCAAAAAACCAAGCCGCGGGCCTCGCGCCCGCGGCCAGAGAAATCGTAACTCGTCTACTCTGCCGGCAGCGGCAGCCGTTCCACGATCTCGAATCCGTAGCGATACCCGTACTGCTGCTTCACCACGGCCTTGGCATGGGTGATCGTGTCGCCGTCCCGGTAGCGCACGATGACGATTTGACCCACAGTCAAGTCCCCGGAGACGATGGCGCCCACGCCGGCGTCGCTGATGTCGCGCCCCACCCCGCGATATTCCTGCCCTGACTGCGTGCGCACGCTCACACTGCCGTTGAAGGGGCGGCGCTCGAACTTCCGCCGCTCCTGGTCGCTGGTCCCGCCGAAAATCTTCTCCAGCCAAACTCTCAGGGCCACGTGTGTCTTATACAGGAAATCGCGCTTGCCGCGACTCTCTCCAGGAAATTTTACGGAAGCCGAAACTCAGCGCGTCCCCGCCTGCAAACAGGACTTGCGAATCCGCTTGGTAACATTGCCCAAACAAAAGCCGCGAGCCCTCTTCGGCCCGCGGCCAGATGCTTCCTCTCCGATAACCCGATGGTCAGATGACCCGATCACCCGATTCTTCTAATCTCCCGGCGCTCCCACCGCCGGCGCCTCCGCGTTGGCCGCTGCCGCCGCCGCGGTTGCCGCCTCTTCGGTCACTACCGCCGCGCGATGTCCCACCCGCAGCGCGCCACGCTCGTGCAGCGCCGACAGCGCCCGCACCACGCGCACGTCGAACTTGTTCCGCGCCAGCGAATTGATGATCTGGATGGCGTACTCCGGCGGCCGCGCCGCCTGGTACGGCCGGTTGGTGGTCATGGCGTCGAAGGTGTCGGCCACGCTGATGATGCGCGGCTCCAGCGGGATCTCCTCGTCCTTGAGCCCGTACGGGTAGCCGCGCCCGTCCAGCGATTCGTGGTGCAATTCGATCCCCGGCAGCATGCGCTTCAACTGCTGCACCGGGCGCAGGATGTTGGCCCCGCGCGTGGTGTGGGTCTTCATGACTTCGTATTCTTCCGGCGTCAGCGCTCCCGGCTTCTTCAGGATGCGGTCCTCGATGCCGATCTTGCCCACGTCGTGCAACTGCGCCGCGATGCGTACCACCTCGATCTCTTCTTCCGGCAGACCCATTTCCGTCGCCAGCAGCACCGAGTAGCGGGTTACGCGATCGGAGTGGCCGCGGGTGTACGGATCCTTTTCGTCGACCGCGCCCGCCAGCATCTGGATCGACCCCATGAACAGCGCCCGGTTCTCCTCCGCCGCCCGCTTCAGGTCCTCGACGAAGCGCTCCAGGTCCTCGGACATGGAGTTGAACGTGGTCGCCAGTTCGCCGAACTCCGTCCGGCTGACCAGTTGCACGCGCTGCGAGAAGTCGCCCTTGGCGATGGCGCGGCTCGATTGCGTCAGGATGTCCAGCGGCCCGGTAATGCGCCGCGCCGCGAAGATGGAAATGATCAAGCTGGCCAGGATCGCCAGCACCGCCCACTTCACCGCGTTCCACTGCACGTCGGTGATGGCCGCGTAGGCCTCACGCCGCGGCTTCTGCGCCACCACCGCCCAGCCCAGTTCCGGCACCGGGCTGAAGGTGCCGACCATGGCCAGCATCTCGTTATCGAATTTCGCCGTGAATTCCGCCGTCTCCGCCAGGAAGGCCTTGCCGCCGCTGTCCACCCACTTCTTCACGATGTCGATCTTCGTCATGTCCTGGCCGGTAAACAGGTTCGACGAACCCGCCGCCACCAGGCGCCCCTGCCCATCCACTACGTACGCCTGCAATCCCGCCTTGCTGGCGTCCTGCAGGTTCTTGGAGAGGTAGTTCAGGTTCACGATTACGCCGATCATGCCCACGAAGCGGGTGCCGGCCATCAGCGGCTTGCTCACCACCATCACCGTGCGGTGATCGTTGCCGGCGCCGATCCCCAGCGCCTGCCCGGTGAACGCCCGCCCTTCCCGCGCCGCGCCGAACGCGCGCTGCAGGTCGGTGGTCAGGAAGTCGTCGGGAGGAATGCGCCCCGCCTGGATGCCCTTGGCCTCTTCGTTCAGCAGGGTCGCGTAGTCCAGGTCCGGGCTGGAGGTGATGAAGTTTTCCAGCAGCGCGCGCAACTCGGGCGCGTCCACGTGCTTGGTGGTCAGATCGCCGCCGCTGGACACCTGGATCGCCGACACCAGGTTGCCCAGCATCGAGTCCAGGTTCTTCTGCCGTTGTCCGATGTCGTCGGCCAGCGAGCGCGTGATCGTGTTCTGCAGCAGCATTTCATTGCGCTTCAGCGTGATGCTGTTGATGCTCAGCACCTGCGAGGCGTAGAAATACATCGGCACCACGCTGACCGCGATCAGCACGCCGCAGATCAGGTACAGGATCGGCAACCGCGTCGGTAGGATTTGCTTGTATCCCAAGGTGTTGCGTTCCCGCCCTTGCCAGGCGGTTCTTCCCCCCAAGTAAGCCGAATTCTACCCTGAAACTGGGGCAGACACCGTCCAATTCCGGGCGGCCGGCATACCAAAAGTCACTGACCCAACCGATTCCCCCACGCCTCGTTCCGATTCAGGCAAAGGCCTTACGAAGGTAACGTGGCACAGCCGCCCCCGGCTGTGCCCCACCGATCACCAGATCATCAGATCACCCGATCACCAGATTCTTGTTATCCTCGAACTTCGCCCATGCCCAAGCTCACCGCGCTGATTCACGCCCACGACGACGCGCTCCGCATTGCCCGCGCCGTCGAATCCCTCCGCGCCTGCGACGAAATCCTCGTCATCGACCACCTCTCCAACGACAATACCGCCGACATCGCCCATCAGCACGGAGCGAAGATCAAGCAGGCGGTGCCCGGCGTCAATCCCGGGGTCTACGCCATCGACGCCGCCCACGACTGGATCCTCTGTGTCCTGCCCGGCGAAGCCGCCTCCGAAAGCCTGGAAGCTTCGCTCTTCGAGTGGAAGCACGATAAACTGGAGGAGGGCGCCACCTGCTTTGCCGTCGCCGTGCGCGAGGAAAGCGACGCCGGATGGCGCGATCTCGGCCCGCAAGTCCGCCTGGTCAACCGCAAGCAGATCAACTGGCCCGGCGAGCTTCCGCCCTCCAACGCCACTTGCCCCGCGCTGGAAGGCCACATCCTCCGCTTCCGCACCCCATAAATACTTATTTAGCAGCAGAGCCTGTCCTGAGCCTGTCGAGGGCGCCCTCGCCTGCTGTTCTTAATTCGGCACTCGGCATTCGGCAATCGGCATTTTCCCCGAACCTTCCCCGCCACTTCCCTCTCCCCTGGCCGCGCCCCACAATCTCCGCCATGGCTGCGCAATCCCTGGTTCTGTGTAATGACCCTCAGATCGTCGACGTCCTGCGCCCGCTGCTGGACCGCCTCGGGCTCTCCGCCGAGGTCTGCACCGCCCGCGAGCAGGCCGAATCCCTGCTCGGCGCGCGCAAGTACAACCCCGTGATCGTCGATTGCGAGCAGCGCGACGACGCCAGCCAGATTCTCCGCTCGCTGCGCGCCTCCGACACCAACCGCGACACCATCGCTCTCGGCTTGATCGAGGATTCCGCCCACCTTCGCGACGCCTTCTCCATGGGCGCGAACCTGGTCCTGCGCAAGCCCATCATCCCGGACGAAGCCGAGCGCATCCTGCGCACCGCCTCTTCGCTGGTCACGCGCATGCGCCGCCGCTTCCTGCGCCACGTGATTCACACCTTGGCCTACGCCCACATCGAAGGCATCAACGACGTGCTCATGCTGAACGACGTGGGCGAGGGCGGCATTGCCGTGCAGGGCCTGGAACCGCTGGAGGAGCGCCACTCCTACTCGCTGCGCTTCACTCTGCCCCACAGCGAGCAGGAATTTCACGCCGTGGCCGCCGTCGCCTGGACGGATTCTTCCGCTCGCGCCGGCTTGCGTTTCCTCGGCATGTCTCCGGCCTCCCGCGAAGCCCTGCAACAGTGGCTCGCCGCCCATGGCACCCTCGGTCCCGCGGAGGCGCCCGACACCGCCCCCGAAGTCCACTTCCCCCTGCAGATTTCTCCCCTGGCGGAACGCGCTTTTGCCGCCGTCCTGGATCTCTCCATCGTCATCGCCGCGGTGATCCTCTTCGGCGCCATCGCCATGCTCTTCGTGCAGCAGTTTCCCCCCGCCGACTGGACCGGCGCCGCCGTGCTCTTCATCGGCTGCGGCTGCTGGATGATTTACCGGCACGCCTTCTTCGGCGGCGTCGCCAACACTCCCGGCGCCTACCTGGCCCGCACCCTCGCCGAAACCTATCTCACCTGGCAGGATCGCGACCCGCTGGTTCTGGTCGATTAACGGCCATTCGGCAATCGCCATTGCGTTAGCCAACGCTCGTCTTTTCAGCGGCATCCGATTCAGAGTTGCCCGTCATCGATGCACGAGCGGTGCGCGTTGTGGTCACGGTCCTGCTCTTTGCCGCGGCCCTGGCCTTCCTTTACGGCGCCCGCCGCACCATCGTCGCCTTCATCTTCGCCATCTTTTTTGCTTATCTCATTGACCCGCTCGTGTGCAAGGTCCAGGACTTGGTTCACGGCCGCGGCAAGGCGCTGTTGATCGTCTACCTCGCCCTGTTCGTCGCCCTGGCCCTCCTCGGCCTGCTGGTCGGCCCCAAGCTGGTTCGCGAGGGCACCCGCCTGGCGCACTCCTTTCCCGAGTTCTACGAGAAGCTGGCCTCCGGCCAAATCGCTTTCACCATCGGAGATCAGCACGGCTGGAGCGCCGAGACCGAGGCCAAGATCCAGGCCTTTCTTCAGAACCATCGCGGGCAGATCATGAGCTGGGCCACGCACTTCGGCCAGCGCCTCGCCGTGCTGGTTTCCAACTCCTGGCTGCTGCTGCTGATTCCCATCCTCGGCGCCTTCTTCCTCAAGGACGGCCGCAGCATGGCCGACTCGGTGGTGGACCTGGTCAGCCGCCACCGCCAGCGCGAGTTCATCGAGTCGGTGCTCAACGATGTCAACATCATGCTGGCGCACTTCATTCGTGCCCAGTTGATTCTCGCCATCCTCTCGCTCGCCTTCTACACCGTGCTGCTGCTGATCCTGCACGTCTCCTTCGGCGCGGTGATGGGCGTGATCGGCGGCGCCCTGGAGTTCATTCCCATCGTCGGCCCCCTGGTCGCCGCCTTCATGATTCTCGGCGTTTCCCTGGTGACCGGCTTCGGCCACGTCCTGATCCTCGGCCTGCTGCTGGGCGGCTGGCGCGTGGTGCAGGACTACGTCAATTCTCCGCGCATCATGGGCAAGCACGTGGAATTACATCCGCTGGCGACTTTGTTCGGGATTCTGTGCGGCGCGGAGATCGCCGGCGTGGTCGGCGTCTATCTCTCCGTGCCGATGATGGCTACCCTGCGCATCCTCTGGCGCCACTGGCGCGCCTACCT
>DASUBK010000241.1:0-2824 GCA_035763305.1 Terriglobales bacterium
CGTTCATCAGCGTCGATCAGCGAAATCAGCGGTTGCTCTTCCACTTGAAACTGGAAACTGGAAACTGGAAACTCTGCCGCGACGCAGTTGTACTCCTCTGCGAATCTCGCTTTCGCGAACTGCAACTCGAGCTCACCCAAAATCTCGATCGCCAGCTGGATCTCCCCCGCCTGCCCCGCGATGCGCCGCGTCATCTCCAGCAAGATGCGGTGGATCTCCGCCTGCTCTTCTTCCATCAACCGCACCAGCTCGTTGTTCTGCTCGATGGTCTCCAGCGGTTCGACGAACACCGTCTGCCCGCTCGAACTCGCGCCGTGCACCACGCCCTGCACCCGCCGCTTCTGCTCCGCCTTCACCGGGATCACGAAGCGCTCGCCGCGGATCGTCACCAGTTCCTCCTGCACCGTTCCGCCCTCCGCCAGCCGCCGCAGGTAACTGTGCAGGGAGTCCTGGATCAGCCGCTTCTGCTTCTCGACTTCGCGGCGAATGCGCGCCAGTTCCGCCGAGGCGCGATCGTCCAGGGTTCCATCCGGCAGGATCTTGTTGCGCAGCGAGCGCAGCAGTTCGGTGAAGTCCCCGATCCCCGCGCTCAATTCCGCGACCGCCGGCCAGGGAGATGATTGCGTAGGGACAGGCGCCCCCGCCTGTCCGGCGGAGCGAAGCTCCGCAGCCCGCATCGCACTCGGCGGCTCCTTCGCGATCGCCCTCCACTCATCCGCCCGGTCCACCAAAAGCAGGATGTCGCGGATCGCCCCCGCTTCCAGCGCCACGCCCTCGATTTTCGCCTTGTCCAGCAGCGTGCCCGGATCCAGCAATCCGGAAAAATCGAAGCGCCCTCCGGCCCGCAAAAATTCCCGCACCTCCGCCGTCAGGCGCTGTTGCCGCGCGATCCACGTGCGATCGGCGGTGGCGGCGAGACTCTCGATGCGCGCCTGGCCGAGCGGCGAGGTGGCGTAGCCGCGCAGCATCTGGCGCAGCGAATCCCATTCCAGCACCGCCGCGCTGCTATGTTGGAGAGCTTCCGGCACGCGTCCATGGTAAACGACCGCGACCGAAAGGCCAGTGACCTGCGTCCGACCGGCCTGTGAGTGCCCTGCACCACCGGCACCTGTGACCTCGCCTCGATCCCGCGTACGCTGCGTGAATTCCGGAGGCACACATGTGGAATCCCGCGAAAGCACCTACCCCGTATCCACCCACTCCTGAGCCGACGCCGGCGCGCACCGACTCCATGGCGGCTCACGTCACCAGCGCGGGCCAGCAAAGCCCGGCCTACATCGGCAAATCGCTGCACATCAAGGGCGAAGTTTCCGGCTCCGAGGCCCTGCACATTGACGGCCGCGTCGAAGGCTTTGTCCGCCTCGATGGCGCTTACCTCAACGTCGGTCCCGGCGCCATGGTGAAGGCCAACGTCAGCGCCCGCGAAGTCGTCATCCGTGGCGAGGTCACCGGCAACGTCACCACCACCGAGCGCCTCGACATCCGCAGCGGCGGCTCGCTGGTCGGCGACATCGTCGCCCACAGCGTCAGCATCGAAGAGGGCGCCTATTTCAAGGGCTCCATCGACATGCGCCGCGTCGAGTCCCCGCGCCCGCAGCCGGTCAAGACGACCGCGGTCGACTCGGAACCCAAAGCGATGGCGGCGGTCGCCAGCGCCTAGCGTTTTTGTTCCTCCCCCAAACACTCCGCGGCCGGTGATCGGAGACCAGCGCAACAAGCTGGATTCCGATCACCGGCCGCAGTTTTTCCTTGCAACCGATCGATCTCAAAGAACTATCGCGAGGCTCGGGGTCCGTCCCGAGGCTCGCAGCCGTCCCGAGGCTCGGGGTCCGTCCCGACGCTCGCAGCCGTCCCGAGGCTCGCAGCCGTCCCGAGGCTCGGGGCCGCCGTGCAAGCGCGGGCCTTCAGGCCCGCGAATTTTCCAGCTTGGATCGACGGGGCTTTAGCCCCTGTGGGATACGCCGCCGCCTGGAAGATGGTCTTATTGCGTTCCGCCGCTCACCGCCGGCGCGTCCGCCTGCGCCATCACCGGCATGTTGGCCGACATCTGCCCGATCCACTTGTCGCGAACCGTGGCGAATTCGGCCAGATCGGCCTTACGGACCGGCTCCGCCGGAGGCAGCTTCATCGCTTCGAAGTTCACGAAGCGTCCCCCGCGCCGCACGCGGAAATCGAGGTGCGGCCCGGTGGCCAGGCCGGTCGCGCCCACCAGCCCGATCAACTGCCCCTGCTGCACCGCCTGCCCCGGATGCACCAGGATGCGGGAGAGGTGCAGGTAGTACGTCTCGTACCCGTTGGAGTGCCGCAGTTGCACCATGCGGCCGTCGCCGCCCTTGGACGCCGCGAACTCTACCCGCCCGTTGGCCACCGCCTGCACCGGCGTTCCCACCGGCGCCGCGTAGTCCGTGCCCAGGTGCGCGCGGTAGATTTTCAGTACCGGATGGAAGCGGTGCGTGCTGAAATGCGAACTGATGCGCGCCGCGAACTTCAGCGGCGAGCGCAGGAAGGTCTTTTGCAGCGACTTGCCGTCAGCCGCGTAGTACCCCGGCCGGCCCTGCGGATCGTGAAACAGCACCGCCTTGTAGCTGTGGCCGTCGTTCACGTACTCCGCGGCAAAAATGCGCCCGTACGCCACCGTCGTGCCTCGGTCGTAGCTCTTGCGCTCGAACACCAGGCGGAAGGTGTCCCCGGCGCGCGGATCGGTATAAAAATCCAGGTCCCAGGCGAAGATTTCCGCCAGCCGCACTGCCAGCTCCGGATGCTCCCCGGCCGCGATCACCGACTCGAACAGCGAGCTGTTCACCTTACCGGAGACGGTGACGAT
>DASUBK010000242.1:0-3039 GCA_035763305.1 Terriglobales bacterium
GTCCAACTCGAGATTATCGGGTTGCGGAATCTTGTCCTCCCGCCGGCTTGCGCCGTTGTCCTTCATGCACTGGAAGATTCGCCACTTTGTATTGATCGGGTGAAACGATGTCAAGTCGCGCAGCTGCGACTCCGATTTTCCCAGGAATAGGATACCGCCGTCCTCCAGCGCGTAACGAAACTTATCGATGACCTGGTGCTGCAGGGGAATATCAAAATAGATCAGGACGTTGCGGCAGACCAGCAGCTGGATGTGGGAAATGGGGGCGTCGCTGACCAGGTTGCTGCGCCCGAAGATGGCCAGGCGGCGCAGTTCGCGCTCCACCCGGCGCATGCTGCCGCTGCCGCTGAAGTACTTTTCCTGCCATTCCGGAGGCACCCGCCGCAGCCGCTCCACCGGATACTCGCCACGGCGGGCCACCGCCAAAGCCTCCTCGTCATGGTCGCTGGCATAAAGCTTGATATCGAACTCGCCGAGGTGCGGGCCGAAGTGCTCGGCCACCAGCATGGCCAGCGAATACACCTCCTCGCCGCTGGCGCAGCCGGCGCACCAGGCGCGGAAGGTGCCGCCGCGCTGCATGCGGTTCAAAACCTGAGGCAGGGCTTCGCGGCGCAATACCTCCCAGGCGGCGGGATCGCGGAAGAACTCGGTGACATTGATCAGCACCACCGAGAGCAGATGGTTGATCTCGCCGGCGTTGTCGCGGAAGTATTCGATGTACTCGCGGTAGCCGCCGAGATTGAGCTGGGCGATGCGCTTGCGCAGGCGGCGCTGCAGCGAGGCGGGCTTGTAGCCGCGGAAATCCAGGGCGCGGACCTTCGCCAGCTCTTCCAGCAGCTCTTGCAGTGTGGCGTCAGTCACCGACATCTCCGCAGCAGAGTTGGATCAGCGTGACCCCGATCTCGCCGACGGGCAGGATCAGGTCTACACAGCCTGTGTCCACCGCCGCCTGCGGCATGGACTTGAATTCCGCCTGGTCGGGGTTTTCGGCGATGGTGGTGCCGCCGGCCAGCTTGATGGTGCGCAGTCCCTTGGCGCCGTCGTGCAGCGTCCCGCTGAGCACTACCGCGATGGAGCGCGACCCGTAAGTTCCGGCCACGGATTCAAACATGAGATCGATCGAAGGCCGGAGAAAGTGTACCAACTGGGTGTGCGCGAGCTGCAGCTTGCCCGGACCGACCAGCAGGTGCTCGTCGGGACGCGCCATGTAAACCACGCCGGGCAGCAGCACCTCGTCGTGCTCGGCGTCCTTGACCCGCAGCGCGGTAACCCGGCTGACTACCTCGGTGAGATGGCTTTTGTACTGCCGCGCCAGGTGCTGCACGATCACCATGGCGGCGGGAAAATCCTCCGGCAGCGGCTTCAGCAACTCCTTGATCGAGGACAGGCCGCCGGCCGAGGCGCCGATCGCCACAACGTCGTAACGGCGCGGCGCGCGCGGAGCTTCGCCGCCGATTTCCCGGGACCTGGATCGCGTGTGGTTACGGGCCGCCATGTTTCACCGCCATTGTACGGCGGCGGGGAAGCGCGGAGACGGGTGAGCGCGGGGCAGGCCTCGCCCGGGGCAGAAAGGGAACTGTCTCACGGTCAGTCGGTCTGTTGGTGTTTCGGTTGCCCATAGGCCGACGCACTGAAGACCGAACGACCGAACGACCGGCTAGCTCCAGCGGCGGAAGAACAGCGCCTGCTCTGCGATGGACTCGGTCTTCGCGGTGAGCGACGCCATCTGCTGCCCGCTCAACGGGGTGAACGAGCGCGCCAGGCTGATGTTCTCCTGCAACTGCTCCACCGAATCGCAACCGATAATGACCGTGCTGACCGGCTGCGACAACACGTAATAGAGCGCTTCCTTCATGTTGATCGTCCCCGGCGTGCCCTTGGGATTCGGGTAGTAGCGGCTGCCGGGACCGGCGAGAATGCGGCCGCGAGCCGGGATTTTCATGCCGATGATGCCCATCTGCTTCTCCACCGCGGTGGGCAGCAGCCGGGCGCTGAAGCTGAGATGGTGCGGGTCGGCGGCGTTGAGCGCCATCAGGATCTGGTCGAAAGGGAAGCGCTCGATGCACTGCAGCAGCAGGTCGGGATCGGTGTGCCCGGTCACGCCCAGGAAGCGCACCATCTTCTGCTCGCGCGCCTGTTGCAGCGCCTCGATGGCGCCGCCCTTGGCGAAGATCCGGTCCACATCCTCCTGGGTAGTGATGTGGTGCAGTTGCCAGGCGTCGAGGTGGTCGGTGTTCAGCAGGCGCAGCGATTCTTCCAGCAGCTTAAGCGATCCGTCCCGGGTGCGGTCGTGGGTCTTGCTGGCGAGGTACACCTGCGAGCGGCGGCGCTTCATCACCTGCCCGATATAGCGCTGGCTCCAGCGCTGCTGGCCGCCGTATTGCGCGGCGGTGTCGATGTAGTTGACGCCGAGGTCGAGCGCTTTCTCGACAATCGCGACCGCGGCGGCCTCGTTGTCGGGCTGCTCCACTGCGGCCTGCCCGCCGAGGCTGAAGATGCCGACGCGGTAACCGGTCTTGCCCAGGTTGCGGGTGGGCATGGCGGCTTCGGTGGCGGGATTGGAGGGCAGCGCCAGCGCCGGACGGCTGCTGGTCACGCCGGCGGCCACAACGGCGGCAGCCGCGGCCCCGGAGGTCTTCAGGAAGGTGCGACGGGAATTGCTCATACACGCCTCCGCATCGGGTGAAGATGATACGCCCGTGGGATGAAGAGAGGTGTGCGGTTCGTCACCGACGAAAGTGCGCACTGAAAACTGGCAACTGACAACTGGGAACTGAATTGGTGGAGGCGCCGGGAGTTGAACCCGGGTCCGAAGGTGTTGCCGGCAGAGAGCCTACTCAGGATTGAAAACGATAATAACTTCGATTCTTCCGCGAGTATCTAGATCGAACTGGACACCCTTGTTGTACATCATCCAGCGCCTCTTGCCGACAGATCCATGCCGATCAGGCCCCCCCCAAGCGGCGGTGATGTCTTGCAAATGGGCGCCAAAGCGGACGCCGTTGGCGCTCACATCACATTGACCAACGTGTTTCTGAC
>DASUBK010000243.1:0-4416 GCA_035763305.1 Terriglobales bacterium
CACTTCGGCGCTGCGACTGTGTGCCGCCGCCTCATTCAGAACCTGCAGCGCTTCCTCGTGCCGCCCTTGCCAGACAAACACGTCGGCCAGCCCGGTCAGAATGTCGACGTCGTCCGGGCTTCGCGCCAGCACCCAGCGATACTCCGCCTCCGCCTCGCTCCAGCGTCCGCTCCACGCCAGCAGCCGCGCGCGCTCGCCATGCGCCTCCGCATCGCCTGGAACATCGGACAGGCGGGTTTCCGTGACCTCCAGCGCTTCGACCCATCGATGCTCGGCGATCGCTTGTTGCACCCGCGCGCGCCAATCCTCCTGCGCGTGCAGCAGCGGGCAAAGCATTCCCAGGACAATCGCGGCTCGAAGCATCGCCGATCTCCGGTTGCTCCAAGAATGCGGCACATCCCCCGGATTCGCCCAGCGCCGTCATGCCCGCGGTCCCCGCGCAAAATCAACTCGGAACCGCGCTTTCATTTCGGAACTCCACCACTCGCCCCCGCCCGCTGTCGGCTGTTCCCAGGAGGACTCGGGCGTCGCCGCGGCGCATGGTATCTTTCCCCCTTATGCAGCCCCGCCAGGCCCTGCTTCGCTTGCTCGCGGAACGTTCCTTCCGCCTGGGAGAGTTCCGCCTCTCTTCCGGCGGCACCAGCGACTACTACATCGACTGCCGCGCCACCACGCTGCACGCCGAAGGCGCCCGCCTGACCGCCCGCGTGGTGCTCGACGAGTTCGACCGCCGCGGCTGGGCGCCCGACGCCCTCGGCGGCCTTACCCTGGGCGCCGATCCCATCGTCGTGGCCGCCTCCATGCTCAGCGCCCAGCAGGCGCAGTCGCGCACTCCCGCGCCCGGCAGTCAGGATTCGCGCTGGATGATCCACGGCTTCCTCGTCCGCAAGGCGGAAAAGTCGCACGGCACCAAGCGCCGTATCGAGGGTTTCTGCCAGGCCGGCGCGCGCGTGGTCATCGTCGACGACGTCTGCACCACCGGCGCCTCCACCATCGAAGCGATCGAATCCGCGCGCCAGGCCGGGATGAACGTCATTGGCGTCCTCTGCCTGGTCGAGCGCGAGGAGGCCGGCGGCCGTCCCAACGTCGAAAAAGCCGCCGCGGGCGCTCCCTTTGCCGCCCTCTTCACCGCCCGCGATATCCGCGAGGAACACCTTCGCCTGCAGAAAGCGGGCAGCGCTCCCGCCATCCAGCAGGCTCCTGCCGCCTGCGAAGTCTGCGGCCGGCCCGCGGTAACGCAACTTCCCCGCAAATTGTGCGAAACGCATAAAATCAGTCAGTAGTCGTTGGTCGTTTGTCGTTGGCTGGTGCGCGCCATCGACAGATTGCCGCCGTTAAGCCGTCGAGCTGCGACTCGTCGACCAAACGACTAACGACTAGCGACCAACGACTAACGACTATGGTGAAGACCCTGGAATGGACCGCCGACGGCGTGCGCTTCATCGATCAGCGCAAGCTGCCCACCGAAGAGACCTACGTCACCTGCTCCACCTACGAGGAGGTTGCGGAAGCCATCCGCAACATGACCGTACGCGGCGCGCCCGCTCTCGGCGTCACCGCCGCCATGGGCGTCGCCCTCGGCGCCCGCGACATCGAGGCCGACCACGTCTCCGAATTCCGCCGCGACTTCGAAGAGGTCTGCGAGGCGATCGGCGAAACTCGTCCCACCGCCGTCAACCTCTTCTGGGGCATCCGCCGCATGCGGGAGAAATTCGAATCGCTGGCCGACGAGCCGGTGGCGCGCATCAAGCAGGAGCTGATCGCCGAAGCCCAGCGCATGTACCTCGAGGACATCGCCGCCAACGAGGCCATGGGCCAGCACGGCGCCACTCTCATGCCCTCCTCCGGCGGCGTGCTCACCCACTGCAACGCCGGCGCGCTCGCCACCTGCGGCTACGGCACCGCTCTGGGAGTCATCCGCGCCGCGGTAGACCAGGGCAAGAAGATTCACGTCTTCGCCGACGAGACTCGCCCCTTCCTGCAAGGCTCGCGCCTCACTGCGTGGGAACTGATGAAGGACGGCATCCCTACCACCGTCATCTCCGACAACATGGCCGGCGCGATGATGCGCCAGGGCAAAATCAAGGCGGTGGTGGTCGGCGCCGATCGCATCGCCGCCAACGGCGACGTCGCCAACAAGATCGGCACCTACACCGTCGCCGTCCTCGCCCACGAGCACGGCATCCCCTTCTACGTCGCCGCGCCTTTCTCCACCGTGGACATGGAAACGCCCACCGGCGAGCAGATTCCCATCGAGCAGCGCTCGCCGCGCGAGGTCACCCACATCGGCGACCGCCAACTCGCGCCCTCCGGTGTGCAGGTGGAAAACCCCGCCTTCGACGTCACGCCCAACAAGTACGTGACGGGGATCATCACCGAGCGCGGCGTGGCCAAGGCGCCCTACTCGGATTCCCTGCGTCGCCTGTCGGAAAGCGTCGCCCGTGCGTGAAGGCGCGGCCCGCTGCGAAGGTAGGCCCCGACGCTTGGGTAGGCCCCGACGCTTGGGTAGGCCCCGGCGCCCTCGCCGGGGCTGCCCCTTGCATCATCCCGAATCTCTGCCGCCGCGGACGCCCCGTCCGCGGCTTCGTCATTCCGGCGACCCGAATTTTTTCGCCCGCTACAATGGGCTTCACCCCTGTGAACGTCACGCCCCGATTGACTAGGATTCGACCAGAACCGTCCGAGGCCGGCTCTTCCGCCGCCGGATTCGCGATCGTCACTCTGCTCTGGCTGATATGCGCCCTCGCGGCCTGGCTGCTGTTCGCCCCGCGTCAAGGCGCAGCCCTGAACGGCGTAAGCACCCTGTCGCCAACGCTGTGGGCGCTCCTCATCTATCTGCCGCCTACCGGCCTGCTCGCTCCCGTATACGGCATCGCGGCGACGGTTTGGGCGCGCCGCGTTCACCGCTCCGGCATGGTTGGCGGCATGCGCGCCGCCACCATCGTGATCTTCTGCCTCGGACTCGCCGGCTGCCTGCTCTTCGTTTACCTGCTCAGCGCCTTGCGCGGCCTGCGCTGAAGCCTTTGCGCCCCTTGCGTCCCTTGCAATAAACAAACCGGGTTACACGATCGCCCGCAGCGCCCGCGCCGGCAGCGTCACCACCGCCCACACCAGCTGCAGCACCCCTTCCACCGCGATGCCCAACAGCCGGAACGGCAGCAGCAACACCCAGATCAGCGGGTATAAAACCAGCGCCAGCAGCGCCACCGGCCAGCACACCACCAGCAGCAGAAACCAGAGCAGGATGGCCATGACATTCCCCCTGCCCTGGTATACGGCGGCATGTCCCCGCCGGTTCCAATTTCACCCAACGCGCTCCGCGGAACTTGAAACTGGAAACTTGAAAGGGGAAACTAGTGGTCCCCCTTGGCCTGCACCGTCGCGTGCAGCACCTTCATCCCGCTGGGCGAATCCGGACGCGGATTGCTCTCCGCGGTCACAAACACGTCAAAAGCTCGATATGGCACCGGCGCCTTGAACTCGCCCTTCAGGTTCTTGTCCACGCTGAGATTGCCCACGTACTCGGGCTGCTTGTCGGGCGCCTGCACCCACACCGCGTAGGAATTCTGCGCCGGCGTGAGCGCCTGCGGATCGGCCAGGTGACGCACGTGCAACGACATGGTCACGTTGCCGTTCTGATCGTGTCCCAGGCTGACCTCGCCGGTCGCCGCCGGCTGGCTGGGATCGGCAATCATCGGAATTTCAGCCCACGCCGCCAGGCAGCAGCACAGGGCCAGAACAATAGAAAGCAAAGCTGCGCGCTTCATCGAAGTCACTCCCAAACGTTTGTTGAACGTTTGCACACTTCGATGAAGCGTTTCGCAGTGGTGTTGTTCGGTGGCAGTAGTGCTGGTAGGACCGTCGTCAGGCCCGTCGTCTTTGGTAGGCCCCGGCGCCCTCGCCGGGGCTGTCCGACGCCTCACCCGAATTACGTAGCCGCAGGCGCCCTCGCCTGCGGGGTCCTTCGACTCACCCCAAAACTAAGTAACCGCCGAGTTTGACCTGAGGTTGGCCGAAGAGCGCCCGCGCCTGCCGGCAGCAGTTCACATCGACTTCAAATTCGCACTCACCGTCAACCTTGCTTCCGTGACCTTCTGCACATCCTCGGCTGTCAGCCCCGGCGCGACCTCCTCCAGCACCAGCCCCTGCGGGGTCACCCGGATATACGCCATCTCGGTCACGATCGTGTCCACCACCTTCACTCCGGTCAGCGGCAGCGTGCATTTCTTCAGGATCTTGGGGCAGTTGTCCTTGGTGCAGTGCTCCATGGCGACGATCACCCGCCGCGCTCCCGCCACCAGGTCCATCGCCCCGCCCATCCCCTTGACCATTTTTCCGGGAATCATCCAGTTGGCGAGATTCCCCTGCTCGTCCACTTCCATCGCGCCCAGCACGCTCAAATCCACGTGCCCGCCG
>DASUBK010000244.1:0-8830 GCA_035763305.1 Terriglobales bacterium
GGAGGTCACTCGCACACCACGCCGTTGCACCAGGCGGCGCTCGGGGGGCACGAAGACGTGGTGCGGCTGCTGGTCGAGCGCGGCGCGCGCCTGGACATGAAGGACATCTTGTGGAGGTCCACGCCGGAAGGCTGGGCGCGACACAACGGCCACACGGCGCTCGCGGAGTATCTGCGGGAGAAGATGGAGAAAAAGAAGTAGGAGTGTTCGCCGGAAGTGTGTTGGTGTGTTCGGCGCCCGGCCTCCTGCGGCCAACACGAACACGCGAACACACTCTCCCACCCGAACCGGGTGCGGCTACAATGCGCGCACCTTGGAATGTCCCAAGTGCCATTTCGATCATCCGCAGCAAACGCAGGAATGCCTGAAGTGCGGCGTGGTGTTCGCCAAGTACCTGGCGTTCCAGGAATCGGTGGCGGCGGTGCGCGCGGTGGAGATCGAGCCCGCGCCGGAAGTCGATGCTGCCGCGGCGCAGCGCGCGCACAACGAATTTCTCTGCCGCATCTTCGCGGTACCGGGCGCTTTGTTGTTGGGCTGGCTGGTGAACCAGGGTATGCCAACCCTGACGGCGTTCCTGTCCATGTGGGTGCATGAATGCGGGCACGCCATCACGGCCTGGTTGTGCGGCTACACCGCGTTTCCCACCGCCTGGATCACCATCATCCCGGAGGAGCGCGGGCGCTGGATCAGCGTGGTGCTGGCTGCGCTGCTCGTTGCCGGCGGCTACGTCGCGTACCGCTTCCAGCGCTGGTTCTGGCTGGCGGCGAGCGCGGCGGTGCTGGCGCTGGTGATCGCGGGCAACCTGCAAACCGACTTTCGCTCGCGCATGCTGATTACCTTCTGGGGCGACGGCGGCGCGTTCGCGCTCTCCACCATCCTCATGATGACGTTCTACGCTGGTCCCAACAGCCCGCTGACGAAGAACCAGGTGCGTTGGGGACTGCTGCTGCTGGGCGCGCTGGCGTTCTGGAGCGTGTACTCGCGCTGGGGCGGAGGGTTCGAAAAGATCGCCAACTTCCTGGAAGACACCGACGAGCGCGGGCCCAGCGACGCGCGCCTGCTGATCACCATGTACGGCTGGCCGATCGGCGTGATGCAGGCACGCTACATGCTGCTGGCGCACGCATGCCTGGGCGCGCTGGCCGCGGCGTACGCCGCCGGATTGGCGCAGGCGAAGCGGATGTCGCAGGGGCTAAAGCGTCTCGACGAGAGTCGCGAAAATTCGCGGGCCTGAATGCCGGCGCTTCCACGGTGAATCAGACGTTTATCCTCTACCCGCAGCTTTCAGCGTTTCCGGGATGAGTTCTAACCTCACAGCGCCGCGGCCGAGGCTGCGGGCTTCTCTTCTGCCGCGCCCGACGGGACGAAGTACCACGCCAGCACCGCCGCCGCGAGCAGCGCCAGCAGCACGCCATTCCACAGATAGAAGCGCGCATCCTGGGACACCAGGCTGATGACCGTCGGGATGATCTCGAGCGCGAACAACGCCACCGGATAGGCGAGGAGGTTCTCGCGGAACCACGCCGCTGCAACTGCGCAGAACAGGACTGCGGTGCCGGCGTGCAGGATCCACGTCGAGAGGTACTCGCGCACGGAATGCGCATTGGCCGGCCCGAGCGTGAGGAGGAACAGCGCGGCAGCCAGCCAGAGCCACCAGGCGCGCCGCGCCCAACCCGAGACGACGATGGTGATCAGGACCGCCAGAGCGCCGCTGGTAAACAACGCGAAGAGCAACGCCGAACACAAGCCGCCCAGTGCCGGCGACCAGGTATTCAGCGCGGGGGCGAAGTCGAGCGTGGGAAAGAACTGCGCCGGCCAGGCATTGCTCAGCAGGAGTGTGATTTTGTCCAGCGCCGCAGCTGCGGCGAGCAACACCAGGGCCGCGACTGCGGCATCGCGCCGCCAGAGTCGAGCAGCCGCCCGGCTGCCCAGGGCGCGTGCCGCGGGCAATAATCCGAGCGCGAGAGCCACCAGCAGCCACGCTCCCAGTCCTGCTGCCAGGATGGAAACCAGCATCCCGGTGCCGACCTGAAGCCAGAAGGCGGTCAGAGAGATGGAGGTTGAATACGATTGCAGAGCGGCGGGCAGTCCGTTGAGATCGGAGACCAGGGAGACGACAGCCGCGGCCACGGCTACCGGCGCCGCCTCGCGCCATGCCAGCCGGCCGCTGCGCAGCTGCGCGATGAAGAGGATGATCGCGCGCGCGAACAGAATCAGGGCGAGCGCGGCCGAGACCAGGGCGAGCAGCGTGTTGGCGAGAGAGTTCTGGCGCCGTTGCCGGAGCCATTCTTCCGGCAGTTTGAAGGAATCGGAGACGTCGGCGACCTGGTCGCCGGCAACGGTCACCGAAGCGCGATATTTTTCCTCGCCGACATCGCGAAAGTCGCCCGGCTTGGCCTGCCAGACGAAGGTGTAGTCCTGGCGCGCCTTGCGCTTGTCACTGAACGACTGCTGCAAATCGAATTCGGCGAGCCGGAAGCCGCGGTCCTGGAGCGCCTTCTCCGCCAGCGCGCGCGCCTGCTGCGTGTCCAGGGTGGCGCCGGGAGCGTTCTCGTCGAGGGTGACGCGATGGTCCACAAACGATCGCGTCACCGCGTCGAAGATGACGGCGTGCTCTTCGACCTCCAGCGGACGGAAGTAGCGCACATCCCAGGTGTACGTCTGCGTCGCGTGGCGATAGAGTTCGTCGGCGCGCTGCAGGCCGATCCGTTCGAACAGGTAGCGCAAAGCCGAGGAGTCGAGGTTGGGATTGATGGTAATCGCGCGGCGATACCGGTCGGGATCTACGCCGTGGCTGCGCAGGTAGGCGTCTGCCGCTTGTTTGGCCTCGGCGGCGGTCATGCGCAACTTGATGCCCTGGCCGAAGCGGTAGGCAGGAATGGCGGCCACGGCGGCGAAGACAGCGATCGCCGCCAGCGCCCAGCGCAACTGCCGGGCGGACAAAGCGGGGTAGGCGATCGCCGGGGCTGCGGCCGGCGCCACGGGGGTGGCGGGGACAGTTGCGGTCTCGGGAGCCGGAACCATCGCGGCTTCGTCGGCGAAAGCTCCGGAGCGGAGGTAGGCCACGGCGGCGACCACCAGCGGAAGGACCATGATGCCGGCGGTAATCGCGCCCGAGGTGAACAGGTAGTGGTTGGGCGAGCGCAGCAGGAGAAAGGCGGAGTACAGCGCGTCGACCGAGTAGTGCCAGATCAGCGTCGCCAGGATGCCGAAGCGCACCATGATGAAGCCGATGAGGATGCCGCCCAGTCCGACCTCCAGGCCGCGAATGAAGAAGGGCTGGTTGGGATACGCGGAGTGCAGGAATCCCCAGTTGAATGCCGCCAGCACGATGGCAACGGGCAGCGAGCGAACGAAGCGGCGCAGGAAGGGGATGGCGAAGGCGCGGAACTGCATCTCCTCCGAGACTGCGGGGAGAAATCCGCCGAACAGAACTCCCGCCCACGGAATGGTGGTGTTGAGTTCGTTGGTGAAGGGAATGTCGGAGGGCGCCCAAGCGCCGAGTTTGTTGGCCAGGAGGTAAAAGATCGTTTGATAGGCGAAGAAGAAGAACGCCAGGGTAAGCCCGACTACGTTGGCCATGAGGAAGGAACGCGTGCGCAGGCCTTGCCAGCTCAAATAGCGGCGCAACGGCAACCGGTCGGGATAGGCGTGGCGGTATTCGGGCTCGGCAGCAGCAACGAGAAAGAAGATGAAGGCGGCGACGCCCAGGGCCGATAGCGCGGCTTCGCCGAAGTAGGCGGCCACGAAACTGGAGTACGACTCGGTAGTGCTGTACCAGGATTTCGCCAAGCCAAAGTCATTCGCCTGGCTGAGGAAGTACAGCACGGCGCCGGTGACGGCGAAGCCGGCCGCGGTGCGCACCGGCACGTCGTGGTTGCGCACGCGCAGCACCAGCATCACCAGCATCGCGGCCGAGAGCAGGAAGAAGAACACCTGGTCCACGGTCTGGGCGGTGTCGTTGCGGCTGCGGATCTGTTCGTAGTCGCGCTGCCACTGCTCGGGGACCCGCACGTACTCCGAGTAGGAAGCCACGCGGTCGCCCTGCACTCCGACCGCGATGCGCAGGCTGCCGTCGCCCAGATCCACGCTCTTCTGCTTCCAGGTGAAGTCGTGGTCGGTGCGCGCGGGCCGCTGGTTGGTTTGCGACTGGAGAAACTCCAGGTCGGAGAGATCGCGGTGCATCGCCTGCACCAGGAATTGCTCGGCGATCGCGCGGGCGGCGGCGGAATCGAGGTTGGCGCCGGCGTCGGTCTCGCGAGTGCGATGGCGGAAGGCCACCACGTCGCCTTGCGGCGTCACTTCGACGGAGAATTCTTCCTGCTGCTGCGGGCGGAACCAGCGGTGCGACCAGCGCCACAGGTGCACCGGGCCGGAGGTGAGCTGGTTCATGCGCTCCAGCCCGGCGCTGCGCTCCAGGTACAGCTTGGTGTTGTCGCTGTAGGCGAAGACCGCGGTGTGGCGGTAGCCGTCCACGCGGACGCCGCGGGCGGCGAGGTAACGCAGGGCAATCGCCTCCGAGTCGGCGCGGCCGACGCGCAGGTCGAGGCTGGCCTCGGGGAAGGCGCGATGAAAGTAGCGCACCGACACGGCCAGGCACACGGCGGCCACCGCAGCCGCGAGGTAGAGAATGCGCCGGTCGGCGCGGGTGAGTGGCGTACCCATGAGCTTGCGAATCAAATCACATTCTGGCGGGGAGCGGCGAGCAAAAAACCGGCTCAGGACCTCGTTACTCCGGCATGTTTACCGCTTCGTCGCGGGGAATTGCGTCGAGGGTGGCGCGATCGATGTTGAGGTGCGCCATCACCAGCTCCGGCGGAGTGTGCGTCAGCCACACCGAGAGGGAGAGGTCTTGATAGCGGCTGGCCTTGAACATTTCCAGGAATTGCAGATCGGTGTCGCCGGTGTTTTCGATGTAGTGGGGCATGCTTTGCTGCACATAGCCGACGTCGCCGGCGCGGAAGTCGGCGGTACGCGCGCGTCCCGCCATGGCGAACACCGTCATGCGCCCCTGGCCGGAAATGTAGTACTGCCACTCGTCGGCGTTGGGGTGCCAGTGGAGCTCGCGCACGCCTCCGGGACGAACCGTGACCAGCGCGGCGGCAATGTTCTTCGAGGACTTGAAGACATTGGAGTCGATGATCCGTACCTCACCGCCGCGAGTGCGCTTGGTCACAGGCGCCTGTAGCGTGCGGAAGGCGAAATCGTCGGTGGAGAGCCCCTGCCCGCGGGCCGCGGCTTTCTGATCCTCCTCCAGAGGCCCCGGAAGGCCGGCCTGGAAGATGAACAGCTCCTCCGTGGGCATCCGCTGCAGGGCTGCTTCCTGTACCCCGAAATTCTTGGCGAGCACGCTCTTGGGCGTGTGCGCCATCCACTCGGAGAGCAGCACGGTGGCGTACTCGGAGAAGGCGCCGTCGTCGAAGACCAGCAGGAACTCGGCGCCGTCCGGCCCGAGCCCCTGGATGGAGTGAGGAATACCGGTGGGGAAGTACCAAAGATCGTTTTTGCCCACATCCGCGACGAAGCTCTTGCCGTCGCTGTCGATGGCGGTGATGCGTGCCGAGCCGTACAGCATGAACGCCCACTCGGCGGCGTTGTGCCAGTGCAGTTCGCGAATGCCGCCGGCAGTAAGGCGCATGTTTACGCCGGCCAGGCTTTTCGCCACCGCCAACTCGCGCATCGTGACCTCGCGCGACCATCCTCCCTGGTGAATCCGCTTATGCGCCAGCGAGAAGGGATACTGAAAGGGAGGCACGCCGCCGGCATCGGTGGACGGAGGCGCGATGGCGTCGGGATTCTGGGCGTCGAGGGGAGGGTTCTTGGGGCCGGGATCGCTCTGGCTGCGATTGTCACGCGCGCGGGACGACTGCGTTTGCGCCGCGGCGATCGAAGTGGCGGCGGTCGCCACCAGCGCCCCGGAACCGACCTCGAGGAAATCGCGGCGCGAGAAGCGGCCGCCGCTCGAATGCTTTGCCATGAACCCCCACCTCCGTGCTCGTCCTGTGCGCAGCATTGTAACGGGTGGGCGCAAGCGTGCTAGCGACCACGTCAGGGTGACAAGACAATGATCGCCGCGCCGGAAGCTTCGATCGCGAAATCCCGCAGCACGAAAGGCGCGCCGCGCGCGGGAAGCTTCCGGTCCGAGATAAGTTCCCCGCTCACCTTATAACTACGAATTTGACGGAAGCGGTATGACGGGGGAAATTGCACCTGCACGTGGACCGGCAGGTCGCGAGCGGAGCCGTTGCTGTCGGGCATCCATCCGGTTACTACGACGTCGCCATTCCGCTTCTCGATCACGTGCACGACCGCGTGCTGGACCCGCGGCTGAACCACGACTTTGTCGTCGAGGCTGCGGGTCGGCTGATCGAAGAGGCGATCGTAGAAGCGCAGGGCGAAGAAGGCGGGCTTTTCGCGGCCGCGCACATCCACCAGCCCAAGGAAGCGGTTGTTCTCGTCGCCGATAGTCTTGCTGCCGGCCGGCAGATCGTGAATGCGGTACCAGCCCATCAGCGAGGCCGCATCCGACGCCAGCACCTCCAGGTGATCGCGCCACAGCATCACCGCCTGGTAGGCGGGCGTGTGCTCGTAGGTGTGGTGAATGGGAACGTCGACGTCGCGCGAGGCGCTGCGCGCGGAGTAGCGGTAGTTGGCGTAGCCGTTCTCGTCAGCCCAGAGATCGATGGGATCGCCGGCGGAGCGCAGCGCTTCCTCCATCTCGCCGATTTCCTGCGGGTAATACTGCGAAGGCGGGCGCGCGTCCCAGGTTTCGGGATAGCCGTGCAGCCCGATGGCATTCACGTTGCGATCGACGCGGTCGTTTTCCACGATGCGATGAAAGAAGGCGTCGGCGCCTTCGGCGAAGCCGCCCATCCATACTCCGGCGGCGGGATCGGCACGGCGAATGGCGCCCGACGCGGCGCGGATCATGGCCGCGAGTTCGCCGGGCGAACCTTTCCAATAGGAAGGATTGTCGGGTTCGTTCCACAGGCCCCACGCCAGCACCTGGCCGCGATAGCGCTTCGCGACCGCCGCGGCAAAGTTGGCGAACAACTGCGGATCGCGCGGCGGCTGGGCCCAGAAATCCTGCGCTTTGGGATCCACGGCGGCCCATTGAGGCGTGTAGCAAAGGTAAGGAAGAATCGGCATGCCCTGGGCGTGCGCGGCGGCGACAATGCGGTCGAGCTTGGTCCAGTCGAAGCGGCCCGGCTCGGGCTCGGTTTCCAGCCAACTGACGCCGAAGCGCAGTGCCCGCGCGCCGGCCCGCCGCGCGATCTCGACGTCGCGCAGCACCTGCTGTCGCGAGGCTTGGGGATAATCTTCGCCCAGCACTTCGGGCTGAAAATAGAAGCCGTCGGAGGTCTGGCCGGCGGAGCGCGACCAGGGACGCAACGCCGGGGGCAAGGGCAGTTGGGCGGTACCGGTCTGCAGCAGGACCAGTGTCGCCAAAGCGACGGCCAGCGCGCGTCTTCGCAGCCATGCAGCCATGAGGGTTGGATGCACTTGCCTGCCGCCGGCTGCTGGCTCGCCATCGGCGACTGCGGGTACAATGGCGCGCTGATTTTCCTTGGTGAGCGCAGCTATGCCGAAAGCAAAAGCGAAGAAGCAAGCGAAGAAGGCAGCGGCGAAACGAACAAAGCCGGCCAAGACATCGGCGAAGAAGGCGCCGGCCGAAGTCGCGGCTGAAAGCGAAGGCGAGCGCCTCACCTTCAATCACGCCATGATCTACAGCAAGGACGTGGAGCGCAGCCTGCGTTTCTATCGCGACTTGCTGGGCTTCAAGATGGTGGACGAGTTCCAGTTCGAGGGCAAGACGGTGTACGCGCGGCTGCGGGCGCCGGGCGGCGACGGCACCATCGCCCTGCATCAGACGGAGAGTACCAAGTCCATCATCAGCGAAGGCGTGCGGCTGTACTTCGAGATTCGCCAACTGGACGACTTCTGCCGCAAGCTGCAGGCGAAGGGCTTCTACATCACGCAACTGCCGCGCATGATGCCGTGGGGCTGGCGGCACGCCTACCTCAACGATCCCGACGGGCACGAGATCAGCCTGTACTGGGCGGAGGGCGGCCGCATGAAGAAGACGATGATGAAGGTGGCGAAAGAGATCGCGAAGGCGCCGGTCGCCAAGGGCCGCTAAACGACTTTATGGTGCCAACGGCCAGAGCGACGGCCCTCCTCCTGATGCTTTGTGCCTCCGCCGCGCTCGCTCAGAGTGCCGCTCCGCAAATTACCACCCGCGATCTCCCTAAGGCTGTCCGCGGGTTTTCCTACCGGGCGCAGTTGCAGGCACAGGGCGGGACGGCGCCGCCATCGTGGAGGGCGGTCTCCGGCCTGCCTGCCGGGCTTCGATTGTCGGCGAATGGAGAACTCGCCGGCACACCGACTGCCGCGGGAATGTTTCGCGTGCGCATTGCCGTAGGGGACAGCTCGCGGCCGCCGCTGAGCAGCGAGCGCGAACTCGTGCTGCGCGTCGTCATGCCGGTCGAGGTTGATTGGAAGCAGCCGGCGCAGGCGCGCGACGGCGGCATCTTCGGCTCGCTGCATCTGGTCAACAACACGCCGCAAGCACTCGACCTCACTGTCATCGTGGTGGCCGTGAACACCACGGGGAAGGCGTTCGCGCTGGGATACCAGCATGCGACCCTCGAGCCGAACGGCGAAATCGCGGAGATGCAGTTCGGATTCACGCTGCCGCAGGATTCCTACGTGGTCCACGCCGACGCGGTGGGAGAATCGGCCGCCGCGGGCAAGATCTACCGGTCGCGCCTGCAAACCGGCGCGCTCGCGGTGCAGGCGCCGTGAGATGGTGCCCCACATCTGCCGGGTT
>DASUBK010000245.1:0-3405 GCA_035763305.1 Terriglobales bacterium
CGCCCCGCCCTCGCAACCGGTTCACCTGCTTGACGGTTGCAATTTATCCTCTACAGCCGGTGTGTGCTCGAATGG
Organism: Terriglobales bacterium; assembly: GCA_035763305.1. Classification (GTDB taxonomy): domain Bacteria; phylum Acidobacteriota; class Terriglobia; order Terriglobales; family Acidobacteriaceae; genus DASUBK01. The sequence continues at coordinate 76 of DASUBK010000245.1, forward strand.
CGGCCGCATACGTTGTAACCGGCAGCGGAGCAAGACGCCGGCTTCACGGTTCGAGCGCAGTCCCCACCACCAGACCCGTGAGCGACCTTTGCTGCAGTTCGCCATTGACCGCGCTCACCTCCGACTGCAGGAAATCATTGAATGTCTTCAGGCCTTCCGCGTACTCCGGTTGCAGTCGTTTCACCTGTTGCAGGATGGCTGGCGTCGGCTCCTGATCGCTGCCCTCCAGCGTTCCCATGATGGCGAACAGGTGCTCGCGCAATCTGTCGGGCATGTGAATGGTCCCCTCAATCGCCTGCGGATTGCTGGTAAGCTTCGCCTGCACATCTTTGACCGCCTTGTCGAACTTCTCTGAGAGGTCCTTCAAGGGCTTTTCGTTTGGCGTGTCCTTTACGACCGGTTGCAGCGCTTTCAATTGTTGCTGCATGGCGTCCATGCGGTTCAGCGCCGTGTCCACCTGCGAGATCATGTGCAGCACCTGGAGTTCGGTCTCGTACTGCTGCTGCATGGCGGAGGCGCTGGCCTTGGACGCGGAATCCTGAGCGACGACAAGCTTCTCGCTGGCGCTTTGCCCGCCCAGAGTCAGCGTCGCCGTGTACTCGCCGGGCGGAACCAGCGCGCCCGACTTCGGTCCTTGGTTGAATTCCTTGGCGGCCAGCCAGCGCACCGGGCCATCGGAGCGTAAGTCCCAGGCGATGCGGTGCATGCCCGCCTGGCCGGGGACCCACGGCACCTGCTTGGGCGCGCCAGGCTTTGCCGCTTCTTCCGTGGGCTTGGGTTTGACTTGCTCCTGCGCCTGGGTGCTGGCCGGCGGCGTGGTTGGATGGATCGGTTCCGCCTCCTGGCCCCGAGGTTGCGGTGGTGCTCCTGCCTTGGCCGGCGATGGCGGCGTTTGAGCGGCCGCCGGCTCGGGCAACTCCTCGCCGGGCTCGAGGTCGCGCAAGTCTTTCAGCGTACGCACGACGCGTCCCTGCGTATCCTTGATCACGAGGGTTCCGGGTTCCTTCACTTCGCGCCCGACGTTGTAGGAAATCAGCGCCCCGTACGGCGGGTTGGTGCCGTAGAACGCGCCGCTGCCCAGCGCCTCGATCTGCGACCACGGCCAGAAACGCTCCGCGGCGCGAATGGGGAACAGGTGCAGCGGTTCCTGGCCGAGTTGCTGGGTGTACTGCTGGAAGGGTGTGAGGTCGTCCAGGATCCAGACCGACCGCCCGTGCGTGGCGAGCACCAGGTCGTTCTGCCGGCGCTGGATCGTCATGTCGTACACCGATACATTGGGCAGCCCGAGGCCGAACAGGTACCAGTGAGCGCCGTCATCCCAGCTCACGTACAGCCCATTCTCCAGACCGGCGTAATAAAGATGAGGATTCGTCGAATCCTGGCGGGCCGAGCGGGCATAGACCTTGGGCAAGTTGCCGCTGAGGGAGTGCCACGTCGCGCCGTAGTCGGTGGTGCGGAAGATGTAGGGCGTGAAGTCGCCCAGGAAGTGCCGGTCCACCGAGATGACCGCTTCGGCGGGGTTGCTGTCGGAGGGGTCAATGCATTCCACGCGGCCCCATTCGGGCACGCCCGCCATGTGGGTGACGTTGCTCCAGTGGGCGCCGCCGTCACGCGACAGTTGCACCAGCCCGTCGTCGGTGCCGACCCAGAGCACATTGGGATCTTTCGTCGAGGGTGCGATGGTCAGGATGGTGTCGTACACTTCCGCGCCCGAGTTGTCGCCCATGATGGGGCCGCCCGACGGCTGTTGCTTGCTCTTGTCGTTGCGCGTCAGATCGGGCGAGATCGGCTGCCAGGAGTGCCCGGCGTCTTCGCTGCGGAAGACGACGTTGCCGCCGGCATATAGCACCTTGGGATTCGCGGGAGAAATCGCGAAGCCCGCCTGCCAGTTGAAGCGATAGGGATACTCCGCCACGCCGCCGCCGCCCATATCGCGCGGGTAGGGCTCGATGTCGAACCACTGCTCGCTGCGGCGGTCGAAGACGCCCAGCACCTGGTTCTGCGTGCTGTTGTAGATGCGGTCGGGATCGGTGGGATCGGGGATGGCGTAGATGCCGTCGCCTCCGTTCAGGTCCCACCAGCTGCGATCGAGGATGCCTTGCGGGTTCTTGCTGGCCGATTCCCCGCACCAGGCGCTGTTGTCCTGCAGGCCGCCGCAGGCCCGGTAGCGGAAGCCCTCGGTAGTGGCCACGTGGTAGAGCTGGCCGATGGCGACGTTGTGCACGAAGTCCCAGTGCGCGCCGTTGTCGCGGGAAAGAATAATGCCGCCGTCGTTGCCCTCGATGATGCGCTTGCCCTCTACCGGGTCGATCCACATGGCGTGGTTGTCGCCGTGGGTGTCTTTGGCCGTCGGCGCCCAGTTCTTGCCGCCGTCTTTCGATTCCATCAGGAACATGGACAACGCAAAGACGTGATCGGCGTTTTTGGGATCCACGAAGATGTGGGAAAAATAAAACGGGCGCACGTCCGCTTCCTGATTGTCGCTGACCATGTTCCAGTGCTCGCCGCTGTCATCCGAGCGCCACACCACGCCCTCCTTCGCGCCCATGACGGCGTAAACGATGTTGGGGTCGCTGGCAGCAACGGCCAGTCCGATGCGCGTCACCGGTCCCGGCGGCAGGCCGTGGCCGCTCAGCCGCATCCAGGTCTGGCCGCCGTCGGAGGAGCGCCAGATGGCGTCCTCGGGTCCTCCGTCGGTGTAGCTCCACGGCGTACGACGGTACTTGTAGGTGCTGGCATACACCAGCAGCGGATTGTGCGGATCCATTGCCAGGTCGGCGACGCCGACGCTGGGGCCGAGATATAACGTCTTTTGCCAGGTGCGCCCGCCATCGCTGGTGCGGAACACGCCGCGCTCGGGACTGTCCTTCCACGGGCTGCCCATGGCCGCGACCAGCACCACGTCGGAGTTCTGCGGATCGATCAGAATGCGGGAAATTTGCGACGTGCCCTCCAGGCCCATGCGCGTCCAGTGGTCGCCCGCGTCGCCGGACTTGTAGATTCCGTCGCCGAACGCCACGTCATTGCGCACGTTGGCTTCGCCGGTGCCCGCCCATACCAGCGAGGGGTTGCGCGGGTCAACGGCGAGCGCACCGATGGAGAGCGTGTTCTCGTGCTGGAACAGCGCTTTCCACGTGCTTCCGCCATTGTCGGTACGGAAGACGCCGCCGTCGGCCGAGCCCACGTAATAGATGTTGGGATCGCCCGCGACGCCGGCCACCGCCGTGACGCGCCCGCCGGAAATCGCCGGCCCGATCTGCCGAAAGGCAAAGTGCTTGTCCGGCTTCATGGGTAGCGCGGTGCGGCCTTCGTAGTCGGCTTTTTGTGGAC
>DASUBK010000246.1:0-15474 GCA_035763305.1 Terriglobales bacterium
CCGGTCGACCTCGACCGGCCTCCAGTTCCTCCCTAAGCCACATCCTGCCGGTCGAGGTCGACCGGCCTCCATGTGGAAGGACACATGCGATTTCAATGCAACCGGCAGCCGCGCCAATGCAACTAATACATTAGTTGACAAAATTGCCGCCCATCCGTCTAATAAAAGGAAGGAGGACAGGCCACTTGCCCCCGCGGAAATCGCCCACCCTGACCGAAGCTGAGCTGCGCATCATGAACGTGCTTTGGCTGAAGGGCTCGGCGACGGTGCAACAGGTGCTCGACAGCCTGCCGGCCAAGCCGGCGCTGGCCTACAACTCCGTCCTCACCACCGTCCGCATCCTGGAGAAGAAGGGTTACGTCCGCCACGTCAAAGACAACCGCGCTCATATTTATATGCCGTTGATCGGGCGCAACGACGCCACCCGCTTCGAGATCCGCCACCTGGTGAACCGCTTCTTCCGCAACTCCCACGAACTGCTGGTGCTCAATATCCTGCAGGACGATTCCATCGACGAAGCCGAACTGAAGCGCCTGCGCGACTTACTGGCGGAGAAGGGAAGTAAGGCATGATGGGTCCGGAGACCATCAACGCGATCGCCCAGATGTCGGCCGAGCGCCTGCTGGCCAGCCTGCTGGAAGGCTCAGCGCTGGCAGCCTTCGCCTGGGCCCTGCTGCGGGTATGGCCGCGTCCCAACGCCGCCACGCGCTTCGCCGTCTGGTTTTCGGCCTTGCTGGCCACCGCGCTGCTGCCCTGGGTTTCGGGGTGGTCGGCGCCCGCGGCGCCAGTTTCGCGCACTTCGCTGATTTCGGTTCCGGAACGCTGGGCCTTGTACGTCGCCGGCGCCTGGATGGTCGTGGCGCTGATTTCCCTGGCGCGCGTCGTTTACGGTTACCTGCAATTGCGGCGGCTGCGGCGTAGCTGCCGAGTGGTCGAATCCGACGAATTGGATCCGGCGGCGGCCGCGTGTTTCGCCGCGGCGCCGTCGCGCCGCAAGGTGCAACTGCTGTCTTCGCCAGAGACTGAGGTTCCGACCGCGATTGGGTTCCTGCATCCGGCGGTCATCATGCCCGAGCGGCTGCTGAAGGAATTGTCGCCCCAGGACCTCGGCCAGGTGCTGCTGCACGAGATGGCGCACCTGCGCCGCTGCGACGACTGGACCAACGCTCTGCAGCAGGTCGTCAAAGCGATTTTCTGTTTTCATCCGGCAGTGTGGTGGGTGGAGCGGCGCATCTCCCTGGAACGCGAGATGGCCTGCGACGACGCCGTGCTCGCGGCCACCTCCAGCCCGCGCGCCTACGCGGAGTGCCTGGCGCGCCTGGCGGAGAACAGCGTGCTGCGGCGGGGAATCTCCCTGGCCCAGGCCGCCGTGGGCCGCATGCGGCAGTTGACCGCGCGCGTGACCCGGATCCTGGATGCCGACCGCCCCTCGCCGTCCGGCCCGCGCAAGTGGGCGGTGTCGGTGGTGGGAAGCTTTGCCGTGATCTGCGCCGCGGTGGCGTGGCATGCGCCGCGCCTGGTGTCGTTCGCTGCGCCGGCGACCGAGGCGCACCGCTACGCGCCGGCGGATGGCGTCGTGGGCCGCGAGATTTACGCCCCCGCCATCGCCGCAAGCTACGTGCCTGATGCTTCCCGCGCGCACTTGACGGTGGCGAGGCAGGCTGAGCCCGCGACTTCTGCGGGGAAACCGGCTGCGAAGCCGCGCGCCGCTGTGACTCCGCGCGTGAAGTCGAAGCGGCCGGCGGAGAGAAGGAGCGTATTGCAGGCCAAGGCTGCCGCGCCGCAACCCGCCCGCGTGGTGATGGTGTACTTCGTGCAGGCGCATGATGCCGCCAGCGGCGCTACCTGGCAGATGTGCGTGTGGACGGTGGTGGCGCCGCAGCCAGTTCGCAAGTCGATTTAAGCGCGCTGCCCGCAGGGGCAGTGTTTTTTTTCGAACCATGAACTAAACAATTAGTTGCTTAACGAGAGGTGAAACGTGAAAGAGTTCCTGCAGACCCAGTATCGGAGCATCAAAACACGGCCGCTGATCTCCAGCGTGCTGGCGCTGGCGCTGTTGTTGCCCGCCGCCGGCTATGAGGTGTTCAGCCCGCATTCGCTGCGCGCCGCGACTCCGCCCGCGGCCGCCGCCGGACCGGTTCCGGCCGAGGATGTCAGCGCGCTCAGTGCCCTCGACCACGCCATGGAGACGCTGACGGCGCGGGTCACGCCTGCCGTGGTCAACGTCTCGGTGACCTCGCGAGTGAAGCCGAAGCGCTCCAGCGGGCAGGGGATGAGCGACGACAACGATCCCTTCAGCCAGTTCTTCGGACGCCAGTTCGGCTTCCAGTTTCAGCAGGCGCCGCAGCGGCCGCGCATCGAGCACGGCATCGGCAGCGGCTTCGTGATCTCCCCCGACGGCTACATCGTCACCAACAACCACGTAGTGGACGGGGCGACCGAAATCTCCGTGACCTTCAGCAACCGCCGCGTGATGACCGCGAAAGTGATCGGCACCGATCCGCTCACCGACCTGGCGGTCATCAAGGTGGACGGCAGCAACCTGCCCAGCCTGCCCTGGGGCAATTCGACGCAACTGCATCCCGGGCAGACGGTGCTGGCCTTCGGCAACCCGCTCGGCTACCGCTTCTCCGTGACCAGCGGCATCGTGAGCGGCCTCAACCGGCCCAATCCCGAAGCCGATCCGCGCAAGCCGGGCGAATTCATTCAGACCGACGCCGCCATCAATCCCGGCAACTCCGGCGGCCCGCTGGTGAACGCGCACGGCGAGGTGGAGGGCATCAACACCTTCCTGATCTCCGAAACCGGCGGCTTCTCCGGGCTGGGCTTCGCGGTGCCAGAGCAGATCGCCAGGCCGATCGTCGACCAGTTGATGCGCACCGGCAAGGTGGAACATGCGCGCATGGGCATCCTCATCGGCGACGTGACCCCGGCCAACGCCAAGTTCTTCGGGCTGAAGTCGGATACCGGCGCGGTGATCAGCCAGGTGGAAGCGGACGCTCCCGGCGCCAAGGCCGGGCTCAAGGTCGGCGACGTCATCACGGCCCTCGACGGGCAGCCGGTGGAAGATGCCGGCCACGCGCAGGCGATGATCACCAGCATGCGTCCCGGAACGCGGGTGGAAGTGCAGATCCTGCGCAACGGGCAGAGCCAAACCCTGCCGGTCACGCTGGAAGCGATGTCGAACTCCGAAGCCAGCGAGTCGGCCATCAACCAGGAAGGCAAGCCGCGCTGGGGCATGGGCCTGAGCGATCTCACCCCCGACGTCCGCCAGCAGATGCAAGTCCCGTCGGACGTGCGCGGCGCGGTGGTGACGCAGGTCACACCCGGCAGCCCGGCGGACAACGCCCGCATTCAGCAGGGCGATGTCATCCTGCAGGTCAACCGCAAGGACACGCCCAACACCGACGCGGTGAAGAACGCGCTGGCGGCCGTGCCCAGCGGACAGGATGTGCTGCTGCTGGTGTGGACCAACGGCGGCAATGTCTTCGTGGTCCTGCACCCGCAGGCGAACGGGCAGTAATAGTCGTGTCGCTTCGCCGCCTGCAGGGCGAACGAATACGGACGAAGAAAGGGAGCCGTCAAGGCTCCCTTTTTTGTGGCTCCTGGAAGTAGCGGCCGTGCTACGCGGAAAGATCGCGCGGCTCAGCCGCACTGCCGTTGGGGTAAGCAAGTGGCGTTAGTTGCACCAGCGTTGGCGAATCGGCACTCGACGCCGCCAACGAGGGCAGCGTGAGTTGCGGCATGGGCCGGGCGGCAAACAGGCGGCGGCAAATCCACGCCAGGTAGCGAGCGCGCCGGCCGGACTGGGCTGCGCGCGCGCTGTCCGTGGCCAGCCCGGTATCGGCGTACATCTGGCGGTAGATTTTCGAAATCAGCAGAAACGCCAGCCGTCCGCGCAGGTTGCGGATGAAGCGCGCGCGCTTCCATACTGCCGGCGCGCGATAAAAGTGATCCCACGCCTCCTGCGTCCGTTGGCGAATTTCCTGCGTCGACATGGTGGGGTGAGTGGCATAGGCCTGCGGGCGCAGGTGGCGGGGGATCAGCCAGCGGCGCGTCAGCGGAATGCCGGCGACGCGCGGCCCATCGTCGCCGAGGCTCTTCTCCCATTTCTGGTAGTCCACCGTGCCCGGGAATGGGGTGAGCGGCACAAATTGCGCCAGCGCCAGTTGCGCGCGGTCGGCCAGCTCGGCAGTGGCGCGAAACGTTGCCGGGCGATCGCTGGGCAGCCCGAAGATAAATGAGCCGAGAACGTGCACGCCGTGGGCGCGAAAGGCGCGCAACCGCTCCACCAGCGCCTCTCCCGAAACGTTGAAGTCCTTGTACACGTCTTTCAGCCCGTCGGGGGTGACCGCCTCGACTCCCACCAGGACGCCGCGAATCCGCGCTTGGCGCATGGCGGCGAGGAATTCGGCATCCTCCGCCGCTTCCATGGTGATCTGGGTGAAGAAGATCATGTCCGAAGGCAGTTCCGCCATCTGCGCCATGAGCGCAAACCGCTCCTGGCGCAGGGAGCGCAACTCCTCCAGCCGGTGGCTGTTCCCTTGCTGTTCGGCGAGCCGCAAGTCCTCCAGGGTGACGGGATAGAAGTTGTCGTCGGCCAGCACGTTGAAGCGGAACCCCAGGCGGCGAAGCTGCACCAGCTCCGCGATGACGCTGTTGGCCGCGCGCTGGCGGGGACGCTGCCCGTCGGTGCGCCACACCGAGCAGAAGGAACAGTGCTTGGGACATCCGCGCACGGTCTGCACCGAGGCCCACATATACCGGCGCCGGGGAAGCAGATCCCAGCGCGGGGTGGCAAATTCGCTCGCCGCAATGCGGCCGCCGTCGTAGAGACGTGCCGAGGCGCCGGCCGCGAGGTCGCGCAGCACGCGTGGCCACACCAGGTCGCCGTCCCCCTTGACCACGGCGTCGGCGCCGCCGCGCTCCAGACCCTCTTCCGGGTACAGGGTGGCGTGAATGCCGCCGAAAACCACGCGCGCCCCGCGTTGCGCCGCGGCCCGCCCCAGTTCGTAACCGCGCAAGGCGTTGCCGGTATGAATGCCGATGCCGACGATGTCGCCCCGCCGCAGGCCGGCGACGTCCAGCGGCGTTACCGTTTCGTCCACGATCTGCGGTGTGCCGTACTCGGCGGGCGTGGCTCCGGCCAGGGCATATTGCCACCGGGGAGTGATCACCGCCGTGCCAAAACTGACTTCGCTGGGGTTGACGAGCAAAACACGAGGAACTTGTGGCATCACTCGCCTTGGATGCGAGTGTCTCCCAGGCCGGTGGCCTGCCGCGACAAAGATACCTGGAGCCCCGGCAAGCAATATCGTAAGACGATGTAGATGCCGGAAGCGGAGGGAAGGCTTTCCGGGCGGCGAAGTTTCGCGTGTCCGGCTGCGCGCTTCCGCGTTACCATGATGCGGGTTGAGGAGAACCCTGGCATGCATGTGCGGGTCGCGTTGCCGCTGTTGTTGCTTTTGACCGCCGTGGCGTGGTCGCAGACGCAGACGTTCGCAACCTCCGCCGGACCGGTGAAGCTCACCCCGGTGTACCACGCCAGCTTCGTGCTGCAGGCGGGCGGCAAGACAATCTACGGGGATCCCGCCAAGCCGGCCAACTTCTCCGGCCAGCCCGCGCCCGATCTCATCCTCATCACCGATATCCACGGCGACCACATGGATCCCAACCTGATCGCCACGGTGTCGGGCGCCAAGAAGCCGGAGATCCTGGCGCCGCCGGCGGTGGCCAAGATTGTTACCCAGGCGAAGACCATCTCCAACGGCGAGACGCAGCGCTGGGGCGCGTTTACCATCGAAGCGGTGCCGATGTACAACCTCACCCGCGGGCCGGCCCCGGGCAAGCTGTACCACGATAAGGGCCGCGGCAACGGTTACGTGCTCACCTACGGCGGCAAGCGCTTCTACATTTCCGGCGATACCGAGGGTACGCCGGAGATGCGCGCCCTCAAGAACATCGACGTGGCGCTGGTGTGCATGAACCTGCCCTACACCATGCCGCCGGAGGAAGCGGCCGAGGCGGTGAAGGCGTTTCATCCCGCGGTGGTCATTCCCTACCATTACCGCGGCTCGGACCTGAGCGTCTTCCAGAAGGCGCTGGCCGGCAGCGGCATCGAGGTGCGGCTGCTCGACTGGTATCCCGCCGCCGCGCAGTAGCGCCGGCCGTTCCTCCCGCCATCGGCCGCCGCCGGCGGCCGATTTCGCTTTTCTTTCCCGCTCACAAAAGGCTGTGATCCGCGGCACACCTCGGCCGAATGCCCCTCGGCGGTGTGCGCACGATCACACGCCAGAGTGAGCCGTGTCCTGTCCCGGTGTGCGAATCGCTGTTGCAATATGGGCGTGATTCCCAATCTGGTCTCGAACCATAGGCAAGAGGTGTGCCACTACGGGGTCCCCACCCGTAAAGCCGCACGCCAATTCGCGCCGCGCTCCGAATGGGGAATCTCGCTGGACGATGTGAGGCAATTGGCGCAACCCCCGCGGCACCGCGACCGGGGGAGCTTCCTCCCGGCTTCGCTGCGACCGGGGAATCACCCTGATTTTCAGCAACTTGGCCACTGCCTCGGCACCGGGAGCGTGCCCCGGGGCAGCGGCTTGCAACGTGCACTCTGGCACTGCTACCGCCGCGCCGATGGGTGGCAACACCCGTAAGCGGCGGCGGCGCCGGAGAGGTGAAATGAACTGGGGATCTCGCAAGGCGAACCGGACGACGGCGGCAGGCAGGCTCCTGCGGGTATCGGTGGCGGTGCTGGCGCTGGCGGCGACGGCCGCGGCGGCCAAGCACCCGGTGCCGCTCGATCCCAACGTCGACGCCGCCAAGTGCCTGGAGTGCCACGGCGACAAGATGAAGGGCGCGTCGGTGCACAGCGCCATGCAGGCCGGCTGCCTCGCCTGCCACGAAGTACGCGTCATCAAGGGCCGCGACAGCAAGCACGAAGACGTGACCCGGGTGAAGCTGATCAAGGCCACGCCGACCGCGCAATGCCTCACCTGCCACGACGACAAGAAGGGCAGCGCGGGAAATTCCAAGCCGCACTTCCCGGTCACACGCAACTGTCTCACCTGTCACGACCCGCATGTGTCGGCCAACAAGTTCCAGCTGAAGCAGGCCTCCAGCGGCGAGCCCAAAGAGAATCTGTGCCTCTCCTGCCATACGCAGGGCGTGAATGTTCCCCAGGGCGGCAGCCGGCACGCGGCGCTCGACATGGGTTGCGATACCTGCCACGTCACCCACAAGACCGGCCCCGCCGACAAGCGCGAGAACCGCTTCCACCTCACCAAGGACGCTCCCGCGCTCTGCCTCGATTGTCATGACGCGAAGGAGAAGACCTTCGCCGAGGCGCACCACAACCAGCCGGTCGGGAACGCCGATTGCCTCACCTGCCACGATCCGCACCAGTCGGCCAAGCTTCACCTGGCGCAGAAATTCCAGCACGCTCCCTTCGAGGCGGGGTCCTGCGATTCCTGCCACCAGCCCGCCAAGGACGGCAAGGTGGTGCTGGTCAACAGCGACACCCGCGCTCTCTGCCTCACCTGCCATGACGACGAAGGCAAGAAGATGGAAGCGGCGAAGGTGCAGCATCCGGGCGCGCAGGGCGAGTGCATCGCCTGCCATAGCCCGCACGCCAGCGCCTACGACCGCTTGATGGCCCCCGATCCGGTGACCGCTTGCGAGAGCTGCCACTCCGATGTCGCCGAACTGCACAAGACCAAAGGCGTGCTGCACAAGGCCGCCTTCCGCGACGGCTGCTTCACCTGCCACGACGGCCACGGCGGCGACCGTCCCAAGCTGCTGCGCGCCGACGGCAACAAGCTCTGCCTGGAGTGCCACGGTCCGCGGCGTCGGCCCGAGCCGGTCGAGGGCACGGACCTGGTTTCCATCTTCAACGGCGCGGTGCGGCTGCCCAATTACTACTTCTCGCAGGTGCCGGCGCTGGACTTGCGGGCCGGCGAGGTGATGGGTCATCCCATCGCCAACCATCCGGTGTTCGCCACCATCGATCGCAGCGATCCGGAAAAGAAGCGTGCGATGGGCTGCCTGAGCTGCCACCAGCCGCACGCCGGCGCCGCCGACAACATGCTGGTCACCGACACCCGCAACAGCATGCCGCTGTGCGCGCGCTGCCACGACTCCATTACCGCGCCGCCCGATGGCAACGCGGTCACACTCGCCCCGGCGAAAAAAGCGAGGAAACAATGACGGCCGCAATGCAAGCCCGTATTCGTCCCTTGGCAGGCGCCGTCCTGCTGGTTGCGATGCTGATCGCGGTCGCGGCTCCGCCCGCGCGCGCCGGCAAGAACGATAAGAACGGCAAAGCCGCGCCGCAAGCCACGCAACCGCAAATCGACACCAGCCTCCTGGTGTGGCCGCCGAAGCCGGAAGTCGCGCGCATCAAGTGGGAGGCGCTGCTGGCCGGTGAGGACGATCTCAAGCCGACGGAGAAGAAGAAGAAAAAGGCGAGCTGGATGGACCGCATGGCGGGTGTCACCCTGCCGCAGGAAAGCGGCAAGCCGCGCCTGATGAAGCCCTACGGCGTCGCCACCGATTCCAACGGTCAGGTGTATGTCGCCGACGCCGGCCTTGGCCTGGTGTTCGTCTTCAACCTGGAAGAGAAGAAGGTCACCTACCGCGGCAACAACGTCCTGCAGGCGCCCTCGGGCGTGGCCATCGACGACGCCGACCGCCTCTTCGTCGCCGACTCGCAACAGCACGCGGTGTTCATCTTCCGCCCCGACGGCAGCGTGGAAGGCACCATCGGGCAGGACCGCCTGGTGCGCCCGGTGGGAATCGCCATCGACAACGAGAACCGCTACCTCTACGTGGTGGACGCGCAGGCCAATCGCGTTTCGGTGTTCGACGCCGACAGCATGAAATTCCTGCGCGCCTGGGGAAAGTTGAGCGACGAGATGGCGGCCCCGGGGACCTTCTCCGCGCCCACCAACGTGGCCGTGGACAGCGACGGCAACGTCTACGTCACCGACACCTTTAACGCGCGTGTGCAGGTCTTCGACGCCGAAGGGCAGTTCGTAACCATGTGGGGCAAGCAGGGAAACTCGGCGGGCAATTTCATGCGCCCCAAGGGCGTCGCGGTGGATAGCGACGATCACATCTACGTGGTGGACTCCGAATTCAACAACGTGCAGGTCTTCGACCGCAACGGGCGCGTGCTGATGTTCTTCGGCGACCGCGGCGAGGGCCCGGGGCTGTTCACCCTGGCCACCGGGATCTGCGTGGACAAGCAGAACCGGATCATCGTGACCGAACAGTGGTCCGGCCGCATGCAGGTGTTCCGCTACGTCACCGACAAGGAGGCCGCGCCGGAGTACCAGCGCCTGGCCAAGGGAGAAGCGGAGAAGGCCGGCACGGGCAAAGACCAGCCCAAGACCGATCCGGGGAAGAACGACGACAAGCCGCAGCCGCAAGCGGCGGCACCGGTGAAAGATTCTGTCGCGGCCAAGGCCGCGAACCCGGGCGCCAAGCAGTAGCGCCCACAAGCTTGACCCGCGCCCGGGTGGCAGCCCGAGCGCAGGCCGGTGGCGGTAACGCTCGATCAAGGGCCGGGTGCTACCGCCAACTGAATTGTAATGGCCCCTGAAATCATCAGGAGGATCCTCAGTGAGAAAAGCACTCGTAGTCCTGCTCGCCACACTCTTTGTGGTGACGGCTGCGTGGGCGCAAAGCTACACACCGAATGCCGATCCATTGTTGGGACCGCACAACGTCAACAACATGGGTTGCATGTCGTGCCACGCGCCTCACAATGCTGTCTTGCAGGGAGAGGGCGGGTTTCTCTGGGCTCGGGCGGTTCCGTTGAAGTCGTACACCACGTACGGCGGCGGCGCGCTCGATACAAGCCAGACTTATCTGCAATACAACGCGGTGACGGGCGGCAATAGCCTGTCGGATGCCGACGATCCGGCGACCCACACCGTGCTGTGCCTCAGCTGCCACGACACCACCTTCAGCGGGATGACGTTGACCAATCCCGTCAACGGTGTGGTCGCGTCCGACGGCACCACGCTCAACTACAACCACCCGGTCCACGTTGCCTACCCCACGACCGCCGAATTCTGGAAGGTCACGGTGAGCAACGGGAGTGCGTCGTTTGTGGACTCCAGCGGCACCACGTTCCAGTACGGTCACCCGGCGCGGCTGTTCGTCGCCACCGGCGGCACCACCCCGTACGTGGAATGCGGCAGCTGCCACAACCCGCACCAGTACAACGACATTGTGGTCACGCAAAACGGCGCCAAGGTGGCCGTGAAGACCGCTCACTTCGTGCGCGGCCAGTACGACACCCTGGCCAATCAACAAAACTTCTGCGTCAGCTGCCACGCCGACAAGTCGGGTCAGTGGAACGGCACGGGCGCGCAATAGGAGCCGGGAGGAGAACATGAAAAATAAAACACTCTTGCTCGTCCTGGCCCTCGTTGTCCTGGCAACCGCCAGCGCCTGGGCTCAAGCGAATCCAACCGATGTGCCTGTCGGAGCGGGCGTGCCTTACGGCATCCCGGCCGGCGGACCCGTCACTAACAATGGGAAGGTCTCTCCGGCCTTCGACCCCAATGCCGTACCTTGCAAGTCGGGTACGACCGGTTGCGTCTCCCCCATGCCCGGCAGCAGCGGGGCGTTGATGGACGTGCTCGGCGGCCACGGTTCCCGTGGCGGCTGCATGTTCTGCCATACGCCGCACTCCACCGGGAAGATCGACGCCACCGCCACCAAGGCGTTCAGTCCGACCGGCACGGTGGCCGGCGGGCCGTACGGAACCGAGACCTTCACCTGGTCGGCTAACAGCGTGGGCAATCAGGTATCCGGACAGATCTACCTGTGGAACCGCGCCATCACCACCGTGACCTACAAGACGTGGGATGGTTCCACGTTCTCGTCGGCCACGGCCACCGGCCCGGACCGTCCGGAAGTCCACACCTTGCTGTGCATGACGTGCCACGACAATTCCATGTCGAGCTATGCCATGACCGCCAATGCCAATGGACAGCACGGCGGCTGGGGTGTGCCGGAAACCGGGACCAAGTTCGATGGCACGACGCCCATCACCAACGGCTCGCAGTTCACCGAACAGGATCCGGGCACCACGGCCCTCAACATCAGCAACGGGGTGATGACCTTCGGCCAGGGCGACCTGTCCCGCAGTCACCCGGTGCATGCCAAATACCGCGGCAGCTCGTTGTGGAAGGTGACCATCAATGCCGACCACAGCGTCAGCTACGTTGACGCCGATACCAACCAGATCGGCGACAGCGGCTTCTACGGCCACCCGGCCCGTCTCTATTCCGACGGCACCGACGTGTACGTGGAGTGCACCAGCTGCCACAACCCACACCGTCAAACCTCCCCGGCGTACAAGTCTGCCAGCGGTACGTATGTGGTGGGCGCGTTCGGAACCACGGAGAACTACATCCGCGGCCCGTTCAGCACGACGGACGGCACCATCTCAGCCGGCTTCTGCCGTAGCTGCCACTACAGCAAGAGCCCCGAGTACGTGAAGAACAACGGCGTGTCCAAGTAGTCCCGACGAGGGGAAGAGCGGCGGAACCGCTCTTCCCCTCAATACAAAACGATTCGAGCAGGTGAGACAAATGAAAGCCCTTGGCCAAGCAGTCCTGATCTTCGCGCTGGCAGCTCCCCTTGCCGGGCAGCAACTGGTTCCCTCGCATGCCCCCACCGCTCCCGCAACCGCTTCCGCCGCCGCGCCCAGCGCGCCGCTGGACCTCAAGAAAATTGCGGCGCGGGTGAACGGCGTCGCCATCACCGAGCGCGACGTGCGCGAGCAGATGCAGCGCCTCTTTCCTTATTACTCGATCCACGGCGGCAAGGTGCCGGAGAAATACCAGGGCGAGATCCGTCAGAAGGCCATCGACCAGCTGGTGACCGACGAACTCATGTTCCAGCAGGCGAAAAAAGACGGCATGAAGCTTCCCGCCGCCGAGGCGCAGGGCGTGCTGCGCCAGGCGCGCGCCCGCTTCGGCTCCCAGGCCGCCTACGAGGAGTTCGGCAAGGACCAGTACGGCTCGGTACAGGAGTTCGAACGCCGCCTGCGCCGGGCGACGCTGATCGCCGAGTACCAGAACAAGGAGATCGTGCTCAAGTCCAGGGTCACCGACCTCCGCCTGCGCCGCCTCTACGAGAAGAACAAGAAGACTTTCCTCCGCCCGGAGAGCGTGTGGCTGCAGACCATCACCATCAACGTGCCGCCCAACCCCAGCGACGAACAGAAGAAGATGGCGCGCAAACGGATTGAGGAAATCCTTCCTCTGGCCCGCGCCGCCAAGACCTTCGAGCAGTTCGGATCGCTGGCGGAAAAGGTTTCCGAGGACGACTACCGGGTGATGATGGGCGATCGCAAGTGGATCCACATGGTCGGGCTGCCGCCGGAAATCAAAGCGGCGGTGGATGCGGTGCAGGTGGGGCAGATCAGCGGGGTGATTGAAACCGCGGGCTCGCTGACCATCCTGCGCGTTAACGATCGCCGTCCGCAGAAGCAGATGAGCTTTGACGAAGTGAAAGACAAGCTGCGCGCCCAGCTCGAGGAGGCGACGCGCCAGGACCGCTTCCAGATCCTGGAGAAGCAATTGCGCAAAGGCGCTCGCATCGAGGTTTTATGAGCTCTTATGGGAGCAGGTTGGCTGTGTTGGGAGTGGCCCTGCTGCTGTGCGCGCCGCGGCTGCCGGCGCAGGCGCATCCCCTGGAGGAGATGCCCATCAACGTCGGCGGCACGCTGAATGTAGGCTACCTGGGTGGCAAGTCCGACGGCGGTGTCACCAACAGCTACTACTTCGGCGGCAACGCCACCGTCGACGGCTACTATCACGATCCCCGCTTCCTGAAGTTCGAAGTCTCCCCCAACTACCGCTTCGACCGCAACGGCCAGCTGGAGCTGCTGACCCACGACAGCAACCAGGGCGTCATGTCGCGCGTGGACCTGTTCAACGCCACCTCCATGCCGATCAGCTTTACCCACTCGTTCCTGCGGGTGGCCAGCACCAACTTCACCGGTGGAGAGACGCCGATCTCGCTGGCCGCCAACGGCACCACCAATGACTTCGCCGTCAACTGGGCGTTTCATCGCCGCTCGCTGCCGGCCTTCTCTTTCAATTACGGCTGGGGCACCACCGACAGCACGGTCGAGGGATGGTCCGGCAACGGCGTCAGCAGCAGCCACAACACCCTGGGCGCCACCGTCACCTACACCTTGCTCAAGTTCCGCCTCTTCGGCAGCGTCACCAAGTTCGACTCCGCCCAGCACCGCCCCGACATCCTGAACCTCGGCTATGCCGGGAGCGGCAAGTCCGACCAGCGCAGCGAGAACTTCGGCATCAGCCGCCAGCTGCCGTGGAAGAGCAACTTCGACGCCCACTTCGGCCGCAACAACACCACCACCAATTACTTCAGCACGCCGCTGGACCAGCAGTACGACACCGCGGGCGCGAACCTGAACACCACTCCGACACGCCGCCTGCTGCTCAACTTCAGCACCAATTACAGTTCCAACATCGCCGCCCAGCTGCTCTCGCAGGTGGTCACGCCGACCAGCGGCGCCACCATTGGCGCGACGCTGCCCGGCCTGGTCACCGCCACCAGCAGCGGCAGCGCCATCGACTACAACGCCGGCGCCAGCTTCGACGCCAGCCACGGCTTCTGGATCACCGGCGCGGCCACGCACGAGATGGCCAAACTCTCCGGCCAGACCAGCACCTCCACCGGCTTCACCGGCAGCGTGATGTACAGCCGCTTCCTGAAGGGCGGGCTGCTGAACGCGTCCTACACCGGAGGCTTCACCGATCTCGGCCTGCGCATCGGCCCTGGCACCGCGTTCACCAGTTCTTCCATCCTGCACGGCGTGACGGCGGGTTACGCGCGGCGCGTCGGCCGCTGGAACAACCAGGGCGTCTTTCGCCTTACCAACTCCGGCGCCGACACCGCGATCTGGCCGGTGCCGCTGGTCTCGCGCACCATCAACGCCGATGTCAGCACGTCGACGCGCTTGTGGCACAAGTGGAACGTGGCCGGCGGATTCAATCTCGACCAGGCGAAAGCCACCATGCTGAACCGCAACAGCTCCTTCAACAAGGGATTCCACGTCACCATGTCGAACCGCACCTGGACGTTCCTGGTGCAGGACCAGTTCAACAGCGGCTACTCGTTCGTGTCGCCGTTCGGTATCGTGCCGGTGAACCTGCCCGGCGTCATTCCGGCGCTGCTGCCGCAGACCTATTACACCGATTCGAAGTCGCTGTCGTTCGCGGCGACCTACACCCGGCGCCGCCTGCAGATCACCACCAGCTACACCAGGGTGACCTTCGACATCACCGGCGCGCGCCTCGCCGGCGCCGGTAACAGCTTTCTCGACTCGCGGCTGTACTACAAGTTCCGCAAGGTGGATTTCCGCGCCGGCTTCCGCCGCTGGACGCAAACCACCACCGACCTCACCAGCCTGAACATCGGCACGACTTCCTGGTACTTCGAACTGGCGCGGACCTTCCGCCTGTTCTGAGCATGAAACGGAGCAGCACAATTCGCGACGCGGTCCTGAAGCAGGCGATCTGCACGGTCCTGCTGCTGTCGCCCGCCTTCGCCGGCGGCAAGAAGGCCGAGGCGCCGGCGCCCGGTCCGCCTCCGCTGCTGCTCGATGGCGGTCGCCGCCTGGAATACGTGCGCGCCTTCTCCTCGGAAAGTGAAGTCAAGCTGAAGCGCTCCTTCTTCAGCAAGGTGGTTGACTTCGTCGCCGGCGCCCCCGAATTTCACCGCATGGTCCGGCCCTACAGCGTGGCCATCGACAGCACCGGGCGCATCGTCGTCAGCGATCCCGGCGCGCCGCTGGTCCACATCTTCGATTTCGCTAAACAGAAGTACCAGAAGCTGGAAGGCGGCAAGCAGGAATTCAAGTCGCCCATCGGCCTGGCCATCGACGGCAAGGACAACATCTACGTCAGCGACTCCGAGCTGGGCAAAGTCTTCGTCTTCGACGCCAAGGGCAAGTTCCGCCGCTATATCGGCGACCTCAAGGGCGAGGGCTACTTCAAGCGTCCGACCGGCCTGGCGGTCGACAGCGCGCACAACCGGATCTACATCACCGACACCGTGCGCGACGCGGTCTACATCGCCGACCTCGACGGCAACATCCTGGGCAGCTTCGGCAAGCGCGGCCAGGGCGACGGCGAGTTCAACTACCCCACCGACATCCTGGTGCGCAACGACGAGGTGGTGGTGGTGGACGCGATGAACTTCCGCGTCCAGGTGTTCGATCGCGAGGGTCACTTCCGCGGAAAGTTCGGCCGCATGGGCGTCGAAACCGGCTCCATGTTCCGCAGCAAGGGCATGGCCGCCGATCGCGACGGCGATCTCTACATCGCCGACGCCTTCATGGACATGGTGCAGGTGTTCAATCCCGCGGGCGAGCTTCTTTACTACTTCGGCCGGCAGGGAAATGGGGCGGCCGAGTTTCAG
>DASUBK010000247.1:0-3559 GCA_035763305.1 Terriglobales bacterium
AGGACCGTGAGCGCGCCGGCGGCGATGACGGTGCAACCGATGGCCAGGCCGTCGAGGCCGTCGGTGAGATTGACCGCGTTGCTGGAGCCGACGATCACCAGGGCGACGAAGGCGAAGAAGGGCAGGAACGCAACCGGCCACAGGCGCGGATTCCCGGCCAGGGCGGAGATCGCCAGGTCAGGCCGGAAATGCTTGAAGAACGGCACCATCAAGTGGGTGGAGTACTGGCCGCTCGCCTGCACCAGGATCAGGGCGACGGCGACGCCCACCGCGATCAGGATCTGAAACATCATCTTGCTGCGGCCGGTGAGTCCCAGGTTGCGGCGGTGAACCACCTTCAGGTAATCGTCGGCGAAGCCGATGGCGCCGTAGCCGATGGTGGAAACCACCGCGATCCAGACGTAGGCATTGCTGAGGTCGGCCCACAGCAGCGTGGGAATGACGATGGCGATAACGATGAGCAGGCCGCCCATGGTGGGGGTGCCGGCTTTTTTCTGGTGCGCCTTGGGGCCTTCTTCGCGGATGTACTGGCCGATCTGGAACTCGCGCAGGCGGCGGATGACGGCCGGGCCGACGATCAACGCCATGAACAGCGCCGTCAGGCTGGCGAAGGCGGTGCGGAAGGTCAGGTACCGGAAGATCCGGAACGGGGTGAAGTAGCGGAATAAGACCTGATAGAGGAGCCAGTAGAGCATGAAGAAGCTTTTAGCTATCAGCTGCTAGCTTGTGCCTTTCGTACCCGTCTTTCAGTTTGCACCGGACCGGTCAAGACCGAGCAGCCGGTTGTTGCTGGGAACCACTCAAGCTAACAGCTAAGAGCTAAGAGCGAAAAGCTACGAGTTGGCAGCCACGAACCTGCTCTTCCACACATCCAGGGCCTTCTCCAGGCGCACGCCGCGCGAGGCTTTGAGCAGCACCAGGTCGCCGGGGCGGGTCTCGCGGGCCAGCCATTCGCCGGCGGCTTCGGGCGTCTCGATGAAGGTAGCCGCCAGCCCCTCGCCGTCGGCGGCGTCTACCATCTCGCGCGCGGCGCCGCGCACGCCGAGCAGGAAATCGATCTTGCGGTTAGCGGCGTGAATTCCGCAGCGGCGATGCAGGTCGGCAGTTGCCGGACCAAGCTCGAGCATCTCGCCGGCGACAACGATGCGGCGGTTTCCGTTGCCGACCGCCATGCCGGCCAGCGCGTCAATCATTGATTCCAGGGCTTTGGGATTGGAATTGTAGCAATCGTTCACCACGGTCACGCCGGCCACGCTGAGGATCTCGCCGCGCTTGTCGGCGGGCTTGAGATCGGCGAGGGCCGCGGCAGCTTGCGTGAGGGGCAGGCCGAATTCCAGCGCGACGGCGACCGCGGCCAGGGCGTTGTAGACGTTGTGGCGGCCGAGGAGCGGCAGATGCGCCGCCTGCACCTGGTCGCCGGCGACCAACTCAAAGTCCGATCCCTCGGCGCCGCGCTCGACGATGCTCTCGGCGCGAACGTCGGCGGGGTGCTCGATGCCGAAGGCCACCACCTTGCCGGGAAAATCGCGGCCGAACTTGGAGACGTACTCGTCGTCGGCGTTGAGGATCGCCGTTCCGTCGGGCGGCAGCCCCTGAATCAACTCGTACTTCGCCTTGGCGATGTCGGCGACCGACTTGAAGAAACCCAGGTGAACGGGCGCGACCATGGTCACCACGCCGACGTTCGGCTCGGCCAGCGCGGCCAGGGCGGCGATCTCGCCGGCGTGATTCATGCCCATCTCGACCACCGCGGCTTCGTGCTCGGGGTCGAGGCGCAGCAGTTGCAGCGGCAGGCCGAAGTGGTTGTTGAGATTGCCGATCGATTTCAGCACATTGAGCCTGCTGCCGAGGACCGAGGCGATGGACTCCTTGGTCGTCGTCTTGCCTGCCGAACCGGTTACCGCAACCACGCGCTTGCCCCACAGGCGGCGGACGGAGCGCCCGAGCGATTGCAGCGCTGCAAGCGTGTCGTCCACCACCAGCAGGCGATCACCATAGATAGCCAGGGCGCCCGAAGGGACGGCAGGAAAGTCGCGTCCCAGTTCTTTGCGATTCACCACCGCCGCGATGGCGCCGCGGTCGAAGGCGGCGGCGACGAATTCGTGTCCATCGTGGTGCTCGCCCTTGATGGCAAAAAAGAGTTCGCCGGGAGCGATGGTGCGGGAGTCGATGGAGTAGCCCTGGACCATCGCAGCGTTCCCGGCCGAGGGCGGCCGGGGTACACCCAGCAATTCGGCGATGCGGGAGAGCGGCAGCTTCATCTCGCCTCCCCGCACTTGGTGAAGCCGGCGGCCTGCAAGGCTTCGCGAGCTACCTGGACGTCATCGAAGGGCGCCGAGCCTTCGCGCGTGACCTGCACCTTTTCGTGCCCCTTGCCGGCGAGGAGAACGATGTCGCCGGGGCTGGCATGCTCGATGGCGAGAGCGATGGCCTTGCGCCGGTCCGGCTCCAGCTCGTATGGGGTTCCGCTGCGCTGCAGGCCCGGCAGAGCATCATTAATGATGGCGAGCGGGTCTTCGCTGCGCGGGTTGTCGGAGGTCAGCACCACGAAATCGCTGCCCTTGCCAGCGGCCTCGCCCATCAGGGGACGCTTGCTGCGGTCGCGGTCGCCGCCGCAGCCAAACAGCGTGACCACCTTGCCCTTGTTGCCGGCGCGAGTCACGAAATCGCGCGCCAGAGAGGTGAGATTGCGCAGCGCGTCGTCGGTGTGGGCGTAGTCCACGACGACGGTGAACGGCTGGCCGCAATCCACGCGCTCGAAGCGTCCGGGGACGCGGGCCAGCGCCGCGATGCCCTGGGCGATCTGCTCCAGAGTGCAATGGCGCGCGAAGGCGGCAGCGCCGGCGGCAAGCGCGTTGGAGACGTTGATGCGGCCAACCATCGGCGTCCACAACGGCACGGTTCCGCCCGGCGTCACCAGGTCGAAGCGGCTGCCGTTGAGGCCGACATCCAGCTTGTCGGTATGAAAATCGCCGCGCTCGATGCCGTAGGTATAAGTCATGGTGGAGCGCTTCTTGCCGAACTTGGCGATTTGGGCGCCGTACTCGTCGTCGGCGTTGGTGACCGCGGCGCGCGGCGGCTCGGTGCCGCTGCCCTCGAAGAGAATGCGCTTGGCGGCGAAATAGCGGTCGAAATCCTTGTGGTAGTCGAGGTGGTCGCGGGTGAGGTTGGTGAACACCGCGACGTCGAAGGGAATGGCGTAGACGCGCTGCTGCTCCAGTGCGTGCGAAGAAGTCTCCATCACCACTTCGGTGACGCCGTCGCGCACCGCCTCGGCGAACATGCGGTTCAGCTCCAGCGATTCGGGCGTGGTGTGCGGCGCGGGCAGGACCTTGGCGCCCAGGTGATACTCCACCGTCCCCACCAGCGCGTTCTTGCGCGCAGCGGCACGGAGGATGGATTCGACCAGGAAGGTCGTAGTCGTCTTTCCATTCGTACCGGTGATGCCGGTGATGGCCAGCCGTTCGGCGGGACGCTTGTAAAAGTTGGCGCTCAGGCGTGCCAGCGCGCGGCGGCCGTGCGGCACCTGTGCCCAGGCGACGTTGGGGCGCGGCGGCTC
>DASUBK010000248.1:0-15347 GCA_035763305.1 Terriglobales bacterium
TGCCGAGGCCACCATCAACGCCCGCATCGCACAGATCGATCACCTGATTTCGCTCCAGCTCAACGAGATCCTGCATCACGAGCAGTTCCAGAAACTGGAGGCGACGTGGCGCGGGCTGCGCTACCTGCTGGATCGCAGCGAAACCAGCGAGAACCTCAAGATCAAGGTCCTGAACGTCTCCAAGAAAGACTTGCTGCGCGACCTGCAGCGCGCCGCCGAATTCGACCAGAGCGCGCTGTTCAAGAAAGTCTACGAAGAGGAATTCGGCATCTTCGGCGGAGCGCCCTTTGCCGCCCTGATCGGCGATTTCGAGATCGGCAAGGGGCCGGAAGACATGGAATTCCTGGAGAAGGTGGCCGCGGTAGCCGGTTCGGCGCACGCTCCCTTCCTCACCGCCGCCTCGGCGGAAATGCTCAACCTGGACAGCTACACCAACCTGGGCGCGCCGCGCGATATCGGGAAGATTTTCGATTCCACCGAATATGCCAAGTGGAAATCGTTCCGCGCATCCGACGACGCGCGCTACGTGGGGCTATGCCTGCCGCACATTCTTTTGCGGCTGCCCTATGGTCGCGACACCAAGCCCATCGAAGGCTTTGGCTACGAGGAAGGCGTGGACGGCACCGACCACACCAAGTACCTGTGGGGCAATGCTGCCTACGCTCTGGGGGCGCGCCTGAGCGAGGCCTTCGCCAAGTTCGGCTGGTGCGCCGCCATTCGCGGCGTGGAGGGCGGCGGGCTGGTGGAAGGTTTGCCCGCGCACACCTTCCGCACCGACGAAGGCGACGTGGCGCTCAAGTGCCCGACCGAGATCGCCATCACCGACCGCCGCGAGAAGGAGCTCGCCGACCAGGGCTTCGTCCCGCTGGTGCATTGCAAGAACACGGATTACGCCGCGTTCTTCAGCGTGCAGTCGGCGCAGAAGCCCAAGGTGTACGACAACGAAGCCGCCAACGCCAACGCGCGCCTGTCGGCCCAATTACCGTACATTCTGGCCATGTCGCGCTTCGCGCACTACCTGAAGGCGATGATGCGCGACAAGCTGGGCAGCTTCGTGTCGCGCAGCGAATGCCAGTTCTTCCTCAACAAGTGGATCACGCAATACGTTTGCGCCGACGACAATGCCAGCCAGGAGACCAAGGCGGAGCTGCCTCTGCGCGAGGCCAACATCGAGGTCTTCGAGGTGGCCGGCAAGCCGGGCGTCTATCGGGCCGTGGCCTTCCTGCGGCCCCACTTCCAGCTGGATGAGCTCAGCGTTTCCCTGCGGCTGGTGGCGGAACTACCCCAGTCGGCGCGGAAATGACAACGGAAACGCGGCATACAGGTGCGTCCGCAGCAATGCTGAAGGCGCGGAAAGGGAGCAATTGTCATGGCGTTGGTGGACTATTTTCTCAAGATCGAAGGCATTGAGGGCGAGAGCCAGGATGCGAAACACAAGAACGAGATCCAGGTCGAGTCCTTCGCCTGGGGCGAACAGAATGCCGGCACGGCCGCGCATGGCGGCGGCATGGGCGCGGGCAAAGTCAACTTCAACGATTTCAACTTCGCTATGAGGCTGAACAAGGCCAGCCCGGTCCTGTTCCAGAAATGCGCCACCGGGGAGCACATCAAGAGCGCCATTCTTACCTGCCGCAAGGCCGGCAAGGAGCAGCAGGAATACCTGAAGGTGACCTTCTCCGACCTGCTCGTTTCCAATTACCAGACCGGGGGCAGCGCCGGCAACGACGTAGTTCCCATGGACTCCATTTCGCTCAACTTCACCAAGGTCGAGATCGAATACAAGGAGCAGAAGAAGGACGGCACCCTCGGTGGCGCAATCAAGAAGAGCTACGACATCAAGGAGCAGAAAGCGGCCTGAACTCGAACACCAAGCGGCGCAACGCGGGCCGAGTTCCCGCGTGCGCCGTTGTTCTACCGCAACCACACCATCCTGGCCGGAAGTGTAGGTGATGACTATGAGCAAGCGCCTCGTAGACAGCAGTCGTTTCCGCGACCTGGCCGCGGACATCATGCGCAAGAATCCATTCGGCGATGTTCCGGCGAAGGACATCGACAACCGCAGCCCCTTCGAAGGCCTGGTGCGGGGGCGGTTCACCCCGCCGGTTCAGCCGGTAAGTGCCGGGCCATCGCCGGCGCAGCCGCTTCGGCCGACAGGTTCAACGGCGACGACCGCGAGCCCCGGCAGGGGACTGGTCGACTACTTCCTCAAGATCGAGGGGATCGACGGGGAAAGCCGGGATCAAAAGCATGCCGCTGAGATCGAGGTCTCGGTCTTCAATTGGGGTGAGCAGCAGGCGATTGCGGGCTGGACCGGTGGTGGTCTCGCCGCCTCCAAGGTGGAGATGAACGACTTCAACATCGTCATGCCGGTCAACAAGGCGAGCCCGCACCTGTTCCAGAAGTGTGCCACCGGCGAGCACATCCCCAAAGCGGTGCTCACCTGCCGCAAGGCGGGCAAGGAGCAGCAGGAGTACCTGACCATCACCTTCACCGACCTGCTGGTCTCCAGCTACCAAACCGATGCCGGGTCCGCCGACGTGCTACCCACGGATCAGGTGTCGTTCAACTTCAAGAAAGTGGAGTTCTCCTACCGCGAGCAGAAGGCGGACGGCACATTGGGGGGCGCGATCAAGAAATTTTACGACCAGGGACAGAACGTAAGCGGCTGAGAGAAGAGATGAGGCTGAGTGCGCGCCTCGAGAGGGCGAAATGAACGCAACCGAGTACTTTCGCTCCGGTCAACTGAATCTTGCGATTGAAACTCTGAACGAAGAACTGCGGCAGAATCCGTTGGACAGCAAGCGCCGCACCTTCCTCTTTGAATTGCTGTGCCTGAGCGGCGACTTCGAGCGCGGCGGAAAACACCTGGACGTGCTGGCGCAGCAGGGACAGCAGGCGGAACTGGGCGCGATGGTGTACCGCTCGGCCGTGCTGGCGGAACAATCGCGCCAGGAATTCTTCCATAACCGGGAATACAGCTTGCAGGCGCCGGCGAGCGAACAGATTCCGGGAGTCCTGAACGGAAGGCCCTTCCAAACCATCGCCGACGCAGACCCCAGGATCGGAGCGCACCTGGAAGTCTTTGTCGCCGGCCGTTACATTTGGATTCCCTGGGAGCACGTCGCCTCGATCCGCATGCAGGCGCCGCACCGCGTGCGCGATCTGCAGTGGTCGCCGGCGATCGTGCGTACCTCCCCGGACTTCGCGGTGCAAGACCTGGGCGAGGTGCTGCTGCCGGCGCTCTACCCGTTTTCCCACACTCACGCTGACGATGTTGTCCGGCTCGGCCGCGCCACCGCGTGGGAAGAAACGTCGGACGGCGCCGAAATTCCCTTCGGGCAGAAGCTGCTGCTGGTCGACGGGGAAGAGGTCCCGTTCCTGGAGCTGCGCGAGTTGGAAGTTCACGTAGCGAAAGCTGTCGCAGGATAAACGCCTATGCCGATTGGGGCCGATCTGCTGCAACCCATTCCGGGAGCGAAACCGAGCGGCGAAAACCTGCGCTACGCTCCGGTCTACATCAAGATCAAGGAAGCGCGCTGGGAAGAAGACGACGCTCCGCAAGGCCAGTGGCAGCACGAGCGGAAGAAGGCCGACTGGATCCTCGTACAGAAACTCGCCGTCGACGCCCTGGCCGGCAAAAGCAAGGACCTGCAACTGGCCGCGTGGCTGACGGAAGCGCTGCTGCACAACGACGGCTTCGCCGGGCTGCGGGAAGGCCTGGACCTGGTGCGCGGCCTGGTAATTACCTTTTGGGACACCTTGTACCCCGAGATGGAGGATGGGGACCTCGAACTGCGCGCGGCCCCGCTGGAATGGATCGGGTCGCACTTCGAAGATGTATTGAAGGGCGTGCCGCTCACGCGCAACGGGCTGGGCTGGTTCCAGTACAAGGAGTCGCGCGCCGTCGGCTACGAAGGCGACGTCGGCGACTCCGAATCCAAGCGCACCCAGCGCGAGACCGCCATCGCCGAAGGCAAGCTCACGGCGGAGGAGTTCGACGACGCGCTGAAGGCGACCCCAAAGGTCTTCTACCAGCAACTGGTAGCCGAGGTGGGCGGCTGCCTGGGCGCGCTCGAACAACTGAAGCAGGTCTCCGACGAGAAGTTGCGCGACCTCAGCCCGACCTACAGCACCCTGCGCGAGACGCTGGAGGTAGTTCGCCAGGCGGCCGGGACCCTGCTGCAGAAAAAGCAGGAACAGGAGCCGGACGCG
Organism: Terriglobales bacterium; assembly: GCA_035763305.1. Lineage (GTDB taxonomy): Bacteria > Acidobacteriota > Terriglobia > Terriglobales > Acidobacteriaceae > DASUBK01. Next base: position 4,213 of record DASUBK010000248.1, read on the forward strand.
GTAACGTCCGCTGCGGCCGAGACAGCTGCGCCGCAAGAAGGCGCCGCGGAAGCTGCGGCCGCCGCGCCAGTGCGCCGGGCAGTCGCGGGCGGGGTTCCCGCCAGCGTTGACGACGCTTTCCAGCAGGTGCTCGAGATAGCGGGCTATTTGCGCGGCGAGCAGCCCCAGAGTCCGGTCCCGTACCTGCTGGTTCGAGCGCTGCGCTGGGGGGAATTGCGGGCGCAAGGCAGCATCAGCTCCGAACTCCTGACAGCTCCCTCCAGCGAGGTACGCCAGCAACTCAAGCAACTCGCCGCCGGCAGTCAATGGCCGGAGTTGCTGCAAGCCGCCGAAGCCGCGGCCGGGCAGCCGTGCGGGCGCGCCTGGTTGGATGTCCACCGCTACGCCGTGATGGCCTTGCGTGAGTTGGGCGCGGAATATGAGCAGGCGGCCGCCGCCGTCTGCTCCGGGATCGAATCTCTCTTGGCCGACTATCCCGATCTTATGCGCATGTCGTTGCTCGACGACACCCCCGTAGCCGGCGCCGATACTCAGGCGTGGCTGCAGGAGGCGCAGCGATCCGCGTCTCCGCAACTTCCGGAAATGCCTCCGGCGCAAGACATTTCCGAGGGCGGATCGGAGGGCGAGGCCGCGCCGCCTGACGCCTACGAATTGGCCAAGCAGGCAATGCAGGCCGGCCGCCCCGAGGAAGCGATCGACATCCTGCAGCGCGACATCCTGCAGGAGCCTTGCGAACGGGCTCGCTTCCAGCGGCGCATTCAGTTGGCGCAGGTCTGCATGGCCGCCGATTACGCGCCCATCGCCGGTTCCATCCTGCAGGGCCTGGCGGAGGAGATCGAGCAGCGCAAGTTGGAGCAGTGGGAGAGTCCGGAGTTGATCGCCCACACCCTGGCGCTGCTGTTCCGTTGCTGGGAGAAGCTGAAGCATGAGCCGGAGGAGCGCGAAAAACTGTACGAGCGCATCTGTCGCCTCGATCCGGTGCAGGGGCTGGAACTGGTGCGCTGATCCGGTCGCGGGTGACCTATGGGACGAACGGCTCCGGAGTGCATCATCACGCAGTCGTTGCTCGACCGGCTGACGGACGAGGATCCGGGCAATCGCACCGACCCGCCGCTGACCCGCGCGCAATCGTTCCGCCAGTTCAAGACCTCGCTGAAGCGGGACCTGGAGTGGCTGCTGAACACGCGGCGCACGCCGGCGCCGGCTCCGGAGTCGCTGCGCAACCTCACCCGATCGCTCTATAACTTCGGGCTTCCCGACATCAGCGCGCTGACCACCAGTTCCTCACGTGATCGAAACCGACTGCAATGGCTGCTGGAAGGCGCCGTCAACACCTTCGAGCCGCGTATTGCCGGCGCGCGCGTGGTGATGGAGGCGCCGGCGGCCGGCATGCGCACCTTGCGTTTCCGTATCGAGGGCCTGATGCGAATCGATCCGGCCCCGGAACATGTCACCTTTGACACCGTGCTTGAGTTGACCAGCGGGGAGTACCAGGTGAAGTAACGAGCCATGCGCGAAGACTTGCTGTCTTACTACGAACGCGAGCTGACTTTCCTGCGCCAGATGGGCGCGGAGTTCGCGCAGAAATATCCCAAGATCGCCGGGCGCCTCCTGCTGGAACCTGACCGCTGTGAGGACCCTCACGTGGAGCGACTGCTGGAGGCGTTCGCCTTCCTGGCGGCGCGCGTCCACCTCAAGGTCGATGACGATTTCCCGGAGATCACCACCGCGCTGCTGGGCGCGCTCTACCCTCACTACCTGCGGCCGACTCCTTCGATGTCCATCGTCCAGATGCACGTGGATCCCGAGCAGGGAAAACTCTCCACCGGCCTCAAGGTTCCGCAAGGCTCGACGCTCTACTCGCGCGAAGTCGACGGCGTCCCGTGCAAGTTCCGCTCCTGCTACGACACCGTGCTGTGGCCCATCGAAGTGGCGGAAGCCGACTGGCGCACCCCGGACCGCCTGCGCCCGGCGATCAAGACGAGCGACTCCGTGGCCGCCATTCGCCTGCTGCTGCGTTGTCCGTCGGATGTCGGCTTCGGCAAGCTGCGCCTGGATCGCCTGCGCTTTTACCTGAACGGCGAGAGCAACCTGGTGCACACGCTCTACGAGCTGCTTTGCAACAACTGCGTGGAAGTGCTGCTGCGGCGTCCGGATGGGCCCAAAGCCGCCGTGGTTCTGCCGGCATCAGTCGTGCAGCCGGTCGGATTTGCGGAAGAGGAATCCATTCTGCCGTATCCGCGGCGCTCGTTCGCCGGATACCGGCTGTTGCAGGAGTATTTCACCTTCCCGGAGAAGTTCTTTTTCGTGGATTTATCGGGTCTGGAGGCGCTGCAGGCGGGCGGATTCGACGACGCGGTGGAGGTCGTCTTTCTGATCTCGCGCTTTGAGCGCCAGGACCGGCAGCAGACGCTCGAAGTCGGAATCAATCCGCCGACCTTTCGCCTGGGCTGCACTCCCATCGTGAACCTCTTTTCGCAAACGGCGGAGCCCATCCTGCTGGACCAAGCGCATTTCGAGTACCCGATTGTTCCTGACGTCCGCCGTCCCTACGCCATCGAGGTCTTCTCCGTCGATGAAGTGCTGGGCAGCAATCCGCGCTCGCGCGAGGTGGTTCATTACCAGCCGTTCTATGCCCATCACGCTGTTTCCGACGGCGGCAAGGCGAAGCACGCCTACTGGAACGCGAGCCGGCGCAGTGCGGGCGTGCGCGGCGACGAGCGAACCGAGATGTTCCTTTCGCTGGTCGACCCCAGCGGCCGTCCCGCGGACCCGGACGCCGACACCGTGACGGTCAAATGCACCTGCACCAACTGTACCCTCCCGTCGCGCTTGCCCTTCGGCAACGGGTCGGGAGATCTGCAGATCGAGGGTGCGTCTTCCGTGGCGCGCGTGGTGGTTCTGCGCAAGCCCACGCCCACGCTGCGGCCGCCGCTGGGCAAGGGCGCGCTCTGGCGACTGATCTCGCACCTGTCGCTGAACTATCTGTCGCTGGCAGACGGCGGCCGCGAAGCCCTGCAGCAGATTCTGGCCCTCTACAACTTCTCCGATTCCCCCTACCTGCAAAACCAGATTCAAGGCATCACCGCCGTAAGCAGCAGCCGCAGCTTCGCGCGCGTGATCACCGACAGCGGCATGACCGCCACACGCGGAACCCGCGTCGAAGTGCAGTTCGACGAAGACCAGTTCGTGGGAGGAGGCGTGTACCTGTTTGCCTGCGTTCTGGAGCAGTTCCTGGGCTGGTACGTTTCCATGAACAGCTTCACGCAATTGGTAGCGACATCCCTGCAAAGGAAGGAGACGTTGAAAGAATGGCCGCCGCGAGCGGGACGGTTGACCTTGATCTAGAGAGTTCCCTGCGCGAGCTGCTCGACCACGAACCTTTTCGCGTCGAGTTCTTCCAGGCGGTGCGCCTGCTGCAACGCCTCGAGGCGCAGCGGGAGCGCGTGGGAGAGTTCCGCCCGCCGTCGCGGGAAGCGGTGCGCTTTTCCGCGCGCGCTTCGTCCGCCTTTCCCGCCAGCGCCATTCATGCGTTGGAGAAGACCAAGGACGGCGCGCCCCGGATGGTGGTCAACTTCATGGGGCTGACCGGCCCCGAAGGCGCCCTGCCGCTGGTTTACACCGAGTGGGTTATGGAGCGCCTGCGCGCCAAGGACACGGCCGCACGCGACTACTTCGACATCTTCAACCATCGCCTGATCTCGCTGTTTTACCGGGCGTGGGAGAAGTATCGCCTGGCGGTGGCCTACGAGCGCGGCGCGACCGATCCGGCTGCGCTGGCGCTGCTCCATCTGATTGGGCTGGGAACGCCGGCCTTGCACGATCGCCAGGATGTGCCCGACGAATCGCTGCTCTACTACTCCGGGATCCTGGCCCAGAGGCCGCGCTCGGCCGCGGGCCTGCAACAGTTGCTGGCCGACTACTTCGATGTGCCGGTGGACATCGAGCAGTTTGCCGGCGCCTGGCGTCGTCTCGATGCTGCCAGCCAGACCTGCCTGGAAGGGGGAAGCCCCTACTCGGACACGCTGGGTTTCGGCAGCGTGCTGGGCGACGAGGTGTGGGACCAGCAATCGGTGGCGCGCCTCCGACTCGGGCCCATGCGCCTGCAACGCTATCTGGAGTTTCTTCCCACCGGATCGGCCTACAAGCCGCTGTGTTCGTTGGTCCGCTTCTACTTCAACGATGAACTGGATTTTCAGTTGCAACTCGTCCTCGACGGTGAGGAGACGCCGCCCTGCGAGCTCGGTGCGCAGGACGCGCTCGCGCCTCAACTGGGCTGGGTTACTTGGATGAAGACCGCGCCCATCGGCCGCGATCCAGGGGACACCATTCTGCGCTTATAGCGGAGGTCGCCAATGTCAGTGGATTTGAAGTCGCTCATCGCCAAGTTAAACGAGCCGACCCGCGCCGCCCTCGAGGCCGCCGCCGGCTTCTGCCTCTCGCGCACGCACTATGACATTGAGGTCGAGCACTATGCGCTCAAGCTGATGGACGCGACCGACTGCGATACCGCGCGTATTCTCACCGCGTTCGGCGTCGACAAGTCGCGCCTGGCCGCGGAACTGACGCGCAGCGTGGACCGGCTGAAGTCGGGCAATGCCCGCACTCCTGCGCTGAGTCCGTCGCTGCTGAAGATGTTCCGCGAGGCGTGGGTCGTGGGCTCGATCAACTACGCCGCCGGCCAGATTCGCTCCGGCTTCACCGTGCTCGCGCTGGCGTCGCACGAGGATTTGAGCCGCCTGATGCGCGAGGTGAGCAAGGAATTCCAGAAGATCCAGCCCGAGGTCTTGCGCAAGGAGTTCAACACCATTGTCAGCGGCTCGCGCGAGGACGCGATGACTGCGCCCGCGGCCGTGCCCGGCGCGCCCGGCGAGATGCGCCCCGGCGTGATGAGCGGCAAGACACCGTTCCTCGATCAATACACGCAGAACCTCACCGAAAAGGCGCGCCAGGGCAAGCTGGACCCGGTTCTGGGACGCGACTTCGAGATTCGCCAGGTCATCGACATCCTGCTGCGCCGCCGGCAGAACAATCCCATCCTCACCGGAGAAGCCGGCGTGGGCAAGACCGCGGTCGTCGAAGGACTGGCAGCGCGGGTGGTGGCGGGCGATGTTCCGCCGCCTCTGCGCAACGTCTCCATGCGGGTACTGGATTTGGCGCTGTTGCAGGCCGGCGCCGGCGTGAAAGGCGAGTTTGAGAACCGCCTCAAGGGACTCATCGACGAGGTCAAGTCGTCGCCCACGCCGGTCATCCTCTTTATTGACGAGGCGCACACCATGATCGGCGCCGGCGGGTCGGCGGGCCAGGGCGACGCCGCCAACCTGCTCAAGCCGGCGCTGGCCCGCGGCGAGCTGCGAACCATCGCCGCCACCACCTGGCCGGAGTACAAGAAGTTCTTCGAAAAAGATGCGGCGCTGGCGCGGCGATTCCAGGTGGTGAAGGTGGAGGAGCCGGACGAAGAGCAGTGCATGGTCATGATGCGCGGCCTGGTCGAGTCGCTGGAGAAGCACCATAGCCTTCGCATTCTCGACGAAGCGGTCAGCTCGGCCGTGAGGCTGTCCCACCGCTACCTCGCCGGTCGGCAGTTGCCCGACAAGGCTGTGAGCGTGCTCGACACGGCATGCGCCCGCCAGGCACTCAGCCAGAGTGCCACGCCCGGCGCGATCGAGAGCATGGTTCGCGAGTTGGACGATCTGGCTGTGCAACAGCGCATTCTCGATCGCGAAGTTGCCGTCGGCGCCGATCACCGCGAGCGCCTGCAGGACATCGCCACGCAAAGGCAGCTCTTGGAGCGGAATCTCTCCGAACTGCGGCAGCGCTGGGACAAAGTCCGTGACCTCGTCGGCAAGATGCGCGACCTGCGCACGCAACTGGAGACTCCACCTGCGCCGCCGGCCGAAGCGGCGGAAGGCGCGCCTCCGCCTGCGCCCGCACCCGACCCGGCCATGCTGCGCCGGCAATTGCAGACGCTGGAGCGCGAGTTGGACAAAATCCAGGGGGACGATCCGCTGATGCGCGTCTGCGTGGACGGCCAGGTCATCAGCGAGGTGATCTCCGGCTGGACGGGCATACCGGTTGGCAAGATGGTGAAGGACGAGATTGCCACCGTGCTGGCGCTCGACCAGCATCTCGGCCACCGCATCATCGGCCAGAACAAGGCGCTGCAGGCTGTTTCGCAGCGCATCGTGACCTCGCGCGCGCGCCTCGACGATCCCGGCAAGCCGGTCGGCGTATTTCTGTTCATCGGCCCCAGCGGCGTCGGCAAGACCGAGACCGCGCTGGCCCTCTCCGATCTCCTCTATGGCGGCGAGCGCAATCTCATCACCATCAACATGTCGGAGTTCCAGGAGGCGCATACCGTCTCGACGTTGAAGGGCTCGCCTCCGGGATACGTCGGCTACGGTGAAGGCGGAGTGCTGACCGAAGCCGTGCGCCGCCGGCCGTACTCGGTGGTGTTGCTCGACGAAGTGGAGAAGGCCCATGGCGACGTGCTGGAACTCTTCTACCAGGTGTTCGACAAGGGCACGCTGGAAGATGGCGAAGGGCGGGTGATCGACTTCAAGAACACCATCATCCTGCTCACCACCAACGCCTGCACCGACACTTTCAGCAAGTTGTGTGCGGACCCGGCCACCACACCGGAGCCCGAAGCCTTGGTGCAAGCGCTTCGTCCCGAACTCAACAAGCTGTTCAAGCCCGCGTTCCTGGGGCGCTTGCTGGTGGTGCCGTTCTATCCCATCCGCGATGAAAGCCTCCGCAAGATCATCGAGCTGAAGCTGGGCCGGGTTCAGAAAAGATTGCGGGAGAACCACCGCATCGAGCTGAGCTACGACACCGTGCTGGTCGGCGAGATTGCGCGCCGCTGCACCGAGGTCGAGAGCGGCGCCCGCAATGTGGACAACATCCTCACCAACACGCTGCTGCCGGAGATTTCGCGCGAACTGCTGGGCCGCATGGCCGAGGGAGCGAAGATCTCCTCGGTGCACGTGTCCATCGGCGGCGACGGAAAGTTCGTGTACACGACAGCAGCGGCCGGGCCGGTGGAGGTCGCGGCCTCGGCTGCGGCATGAACTAGAGACGGCGACGGCAGACGGGAACCGCCGGGCACTGAGCGCGCCATCGCGCGCATGAAGGCATTGTCTATGGCAGGAACAAGTGGAACGCTCACGCAGGACATCAGCCAGCAGGGCCGCATGTTGTCCATCGACACGCCGCTGGGCCCCGATGTTTTGCTGGTGAACACCTTCACCGGCAGCGAACGCCTCTCCGGCCTGTTCAGCTACGAACTGCAGTTACTGGCCGACGTTCAGACCAACAAGCACACGCAAGTCAAGGCCGAGGCCATCGTCGGCCAGCCGGTCGCGCTGGAACTGGAGTTGAGTGCCAGCTCGCATCGTCGCTTCCACGGCATCGTCAAACGTTTCGTGCAATACGCGCAGGACCGGCGCTTCGCCTACTACCGCGCCGAAGTCGTGCCCTGGATGTGGCTGCTGACGCTCGCCTCCGACTGCCGCATCTTCCAGAACCTCACCGTGCCGGAAATCGTGACCGACGTTTATTCCCGGCTGCGCGATAGCCTCGGCGGCAGCCTTCCCGACCTGGTGCGCTTCAAGGACCAGACCACCGGCAACTATCCCAAGTGGGATTATTGCGTGCAGTATCGCGAGACGGATTTCCACTTCGTATCGCGGCTCATGGAGCAGGAAGGCATCTTTTACTACTTCCAGCACGACGACGACGGCCACACGCTGGTCATGCAGGACTGCTATCGCCGCCGCGACAACTGCGGCGACGCCCGCTACTCGCCGGAAATCGGCATCGGCGAGCGCGAAGACACAATCACCGCACTCGAAGTCGGGGAAGAGCTGCGGCCCGGCAAGTACATGCTGCGCGACCACCTCTTCCAGCTTCCCGCAAAGCCGTTGCAGTTCGGCATCGATACCCAGCAGAAGCGCGGCACCAACGATGAGTTGGAGTTCTACGACTATCCCGGCGAGTACGCGCAGCGCGTCAAGGAGCCGCTGCAGGACGGCGCCCGGCGTTTGCAGGAACTGGACAGCACCGATGCCAACCAGCGCGCCAGCGGACAGGCCACGGTCAACCTGCGCATGGAGGAGGAGGAGACGGCGGCGCAGATTTGCCATGGATCGTCTGCCTGCCGCTTCCTTACCGTTGGCTGCGACTTCACGCCGGTGGGCCATCCCAGCCTGCATGGCGACTACCTCGTCACCTCGGTACAACACACCCTGAACCAGACGCCGCCCTACTGCAGCGACTTCGAAGGCCGGGTCCCCTACAGCAACACCTTCACCTGTTTCCCGGCGTCGGCGCACTACCGGCCGGCGCGGTCCACCCGCAAGCCGGTAATTCAAGGCCCGCAAACTGCCGTGGTCGTCGGCCGGGACAAGGAAGAGTTCCTGGTCGACAAGTACGGGCGGGTGAAAGTGCAGTTCTTCTGGGACCGCGAGGGCAAAAGCAACGAAAACAGCTCCTGCTGGATCCGCGTTTCCCAGGCGTGGGCGGGCAAAGGCTGGGGCAGCCTGTGGATTCCACGCGTTGGCCAGGAGGTCGTGGTCGACTTCCTCGAAGGGGATCCCGACCAGCCGCTCATTACCGGACGGGTGTACAACGCCGCCCAGGTCGTCCCCTACGAGCTGCCCACCTACCAGACCATGAGCACCTTCAAGTCGCACACCTCCAAGGAGGGCAAGAACACCGACTACAACGAGCTCCGCTTCGATGACCGGGAAAAGGCGGAGCAGTTATTCATCCGCGCTCAGCGCCGCATGGACGTGCGCGTCAAAGGCGCTTACTACGACACCTGTCACGGAGCGCGCAACACCTACATCGGCTGGAAGGACAAGGAGACGGGCGACTCCGGCGGAGACTTCGCCCGCACCGTCAGCGGGCAGCAGGACGAGCACACCCTCAAAGACGTGTTTGGCATGTTCGATGGGAAATGCCACTTGACCATCGCCGGGGAAGTGCTCGACGAATTGCAGTCTTCGCACTCGGAGAAGGTGACCGCCAAGTCGTCTTTGAACGCGCGCCAGATCGTCCTTGAGGCCATGCAGACGATCTCTCTCAAGGTGGGATCGAGTTCCGTGGTGCTGGACCTTACCGGCGTGACCATCCAGGCGCCGATGGTCAAAATCAACTCGGGAGGTTCCGGCCTGGCCTGCCAGAACGCCACCATCGAGGAGCCTCTGGATGCGCTGCCCGCCGACTCCGGGGTTCCGCACCCGCCGGGACAATCGCATGGCCCGGCTCAGCCGCGCACGCGTCGCAAGCGCACCATGGCGGCCTTGCACGGCATCGAGGTGAACCGCGAGGCCGGCGGCGCTTATCGCGTGGGACGCGGGATCCTGGTCGACGGCCCGTCAGAGTTCACCGCCGCCGCCCTGCGCGACATCTCGGAGATGAGCAACACCCCGCGCGGCAGCCGGGTGCTTCAGGGCATTCAGAGCTCCAACGCCGAAGTGCGGATCCAGGGAGAGAGCTTCGTCACCCCCAACGCGTATGCCATGCCGAACGACTTCGCTGCCGCAACCCCGGCCGGCAGGCAGGTGGCGGACGGCGCCGGCAACCCGCTGACCAATCCCGACGGCACCCCGATGATGGGCACCGGGATGGGAACGGATTCCGCCGTGCGCTACGATCCCGCGCAGTGGCCGAACAACGACAATCCCGACGTGCCCAGCGATGTCATCCTCATGCACGAGATGGAACATTCCAATCACATGGCCAATGGCACCTACGACGGCACCGCCACCGGCAATGACTTCGACACCCAGGAAGAGTTCAATACCATCGGGCCGGAAAACGATTATCGCGACCAGCGCAACGTTCACCGGCGGAATAATCATCGTGACTTGTAACAGGAAATCGCGCATGGCCAGGCTGCTGATCGCAATGCTAGTCAGCATCTGCGTTCTACCGGCCCTCGCTGACTCTTGCAGGGACCGCGCCCGTAAGGGAGGGAAAATGGAAACCGTTGCTGCCCAACAGGTAAGTTTCGACGCCAAGATTGCCCAGGCCACGGAAGACGTTCTGACCGTCGAGTATTCGCTCGTCAATCACGCCGCGGCGGACATCTACGTCATGGATACCCTGCCAGCCTGGGATCCCGATGCCAAGAAGGTCGTGCCCGTGGACCGCCCGTACATCTGTTACCGTGGCGGGGGAGTCGCGTATGTGTTGAAGGGGACGCCGCCGCTTCCCGTGGATCGCGTGGTGACGCAACGCGCCTTTGGTCTGGGCACGAAAGTAGCGCCCGGCCAGAAACTCGCTCGCAAGTTACAGCTGCGATTGCCGCTGCGCGAGCAGAGCATCTACCACACCCCTCTCAAAGACGAGGATTATGCGGTCGTGGATGTCGCCAAGTTGGTTTTGGCAGTGCAGATCCTGCGTGCCAACCTCCCGGACTTCAAGGCCGAGCCGTCGCCCCTGGGTGCGGAACTATTCCGCGTGGGGACGAAAGCGACGATGAAGGATTCGGAAGTGCTGTCCCACGAACTGTACCTTCCACCCCGGACAAAACTGTGGAAGCGGAACGACAAGTTTCCGCGAATGTAGGTCGCCATGCCGCCGGCTGCCAGAATTACCGATCCTGTCTCCCACCCGTTGCCGCCAATCCTTACCCCCGGACCGGGCAGTCCGAACGTGTTGATCGGATTCTTGCCTGCCTGGCGCGGCATTCCGCTGGCTGCGGTCGCTGCGCTGGTATCGGCCAAATCAGCCGCTACGGCGACGGTCCAGGCAGCGGAGGCAGCGGCCGTGGCGGCGGCGCCGACTCCCGGAGGTCCCGCCGCCCGCGCAGCGGCCGAAACCACCAAGGGTGCCGTCGCCGCGCAAATGTCCGCCATGATCAACGCCGCCGGCGCCATGGCCGACAAGCACATGTGTGCCACTCCGCTGCCGGTTCCGCCGCACGGCGTGGGAGTGGTGATCAACGGTTCGCCCACCGTCGTGATCAATAACCTGCCTGCGTGCCGCCAGGGCGACACGGTGCTGGAAGCCCTCGGCCCGCCCAACAACATTGCCATGGGCCTGCCGACGGTGCTGATCGGGCCGTAAATTCCGCGCCCGCATTTATTCCGCGACATCCAGAGTTTTCTTGAGATCCTGGATCAGGC
>DASUBK010000249.1:0-2635 GCA_035763305.1 Terriglobales bacterium
CATCGTTTACCAGGCGTCCGATGGGAAGACCGGTGGACTTCGAAGTCTCCTCCAGCCACTTCCTCACATGAGGAGCAAAGCGAATTGTGATTGTGTTACTCATCTGGCAGAAGTGTAACACAGCGCAGCAAAGAATCAGCCGCCGGAGGCTTCCGGCGGCTGATGTTGTTCAATCTGAAATCTGAAATCGTAAATCTGAAATTCCCCTACTCCGGCCGGTCGATCTGCGCCTTCTGCAGCTTGTCGCTGTAGTCCACGTAAATCGACTTCCACTCGGTGAAGAAATCGATGGCGCCGATTCCGCCCTCGCGGTGGCCGTTGCCCGTCGCCTTGACGCCGCCGAAGGGCAGATGCACCTCGGCGCCGATGGTGGGCGCGTTGATGTAGGTGATGCCGGCGTACAGGTCGCGCATAGCGGCGAAGGCGCGGTTCACGTCGCGCGTGTACACCGCCGACGACAGGCCGTACACCACTCCGTTGGCGATCTCGATGGCGTGCTCCAGGTTGTCGCAGGGAATCATGGACACCACCGGCCCGAAGATTTCTTCCTGCGCGATGCGCATCTTGGGATCGACGTCGGAGAAGACCGTCGGCGCCACGAACCAGCCGTACTTGTGATCGCCCGACTCCAAGCGGTGGCCGCCGCAGAGCATCTTGGCGCCTTCCTGCCGCCCGATCTCGATGTAGTTGAGGTCGGTCTCCATCTGCGACTTGTTGACCGCCGGCCCCATCTCCACGGTTTCGTCGAGGCCGTTGCCCACCTTCAGCGTCTTGGCGCGCTGCACGAACTGGTCCACGAACTGCTGGTACACGCCTTTCTGCACGATGATGCGGCTGGTGGCGGTGCAACGCTGCCCGGTGGTTCCGAAGGCGCCCCACAGGCCGCCGTCGAGCGCCAGTTCGAGATTGGCGTCGTCGAGCACGATCATGGGATTCTTGCCGCCGAGCTCCAGCGAGCAGTGCTTGAAGGAGCGGGCGCAGCTTTCGCCGACGATGCGTCCCACGTCGCTCGATCCCGTCAGCGACACGGCGCGAATCTCGGGATGCTCGGTCAGCGGCCCGCCGATGCGCGAGCCGAAGCCGGAGACGATGTTGACCACGCCCTTGGGGACGCCGGCATCGAGCAGCGTCTGCACGAAGTTGAACACCGACAGCGGTGTGTCCTGCGCCGGCTTGATGATGCAGCAGTTCCCCGCCACCAAGGCGGGAAACAGCTTCCAGGAGGGGATCGCCATGGGGAAATTCCAGGGGGTGATCATGGCGCACACGCCCAGCGGCTGGCGCACCGCCATGGCGAACTTGTTGGGCAGTTCGGAGGGCACGGTCGGACCGAACATGCGCCGTCCCTCGCCGGCCATGTAGTAGCCGGTATCAATTGCTTCCTGGACGTCGCCGCGCGTCTCCTTCAGCACCTTGCCCATCTCGCGGGTCATGTCGCGGGCGAAGTCCTCCTTGCGCTCCTCCAGCAGGCGTGAAGCGCGGTAGAGGATCTCGGCGCGGCGCGGCGCCGGCACCAGACGCCACTTCGCGTAGGCGCGCCGGGCCGCTTCGACGGCGGCCTCGACGTCGGCCTTGCCCGACTTCTGGAAGATGCCGACCACGTCGCGCGTGTCGGCAGGGTTAATATTCTCGAAGGTTTCGCCGGTGGTCGCTTCCACCCATTCGCCGTCGATCAGGTTCTTATAGATTTTGGCGGTTGCGGTCTGCTTGGTTATGACTTCGGTCGCCATAAGGACGCCTCCTGGAACCACAAAACTTCCATGCTATCCGCCGCCACCCGGCGCCGCAAGGGCTGGGGCCACCCCGGGTGGTGACCAGTGCCATAGCGGCAAAAGCCCCCCGTATCTAGGAGGGAACACCCACAATCTCATGGTAAAGCCCTATTTTCCCTTTGTTTAGCCTTGTGGTACTCTCCCCCACAGTTCGGAATCCCCGACACAGATTCAGGTCCCCCGTGCCGCCGAAACATAAAGCCGGTATCCAACTTGCGTGGACGACGGTCACCTACCGCAGCGTGGCCATCATCGTCGTCCTGATCGCTCTTATCCTCGGCGTCGCCAGCTACATCATCTTCCCCCAGCCCACCAAGGACGCCGCCTCCTGGATCAGCGACAAGGTGGTCGACGTGGTCTCCAAGATGGGCGGCAAGCAGGTGGCGAAGACCGGCAAGGTCGGCGAGCAGCAGGCCACTTTTACCCAGATCGACGGCAACGTGCGCGTCAAGAAGGCCAACAGCAACACCTGGGTCAACGCCGATTACACCACCCCGCTGGAAAAGGGAGACGTGGTGCAGACCTCCTCCGACGGCATCGCCAAGGTGGTATTCGCCGACGGCACCAACTACACCGTCAAGCAGGATTCGCTGATCGTCATCGAGGAGAACTCCACCAACGCCGCGCAGCAGACCAGCGTGGCCGTGCAGGTCACCTCCGGTACCGTGGACCTGGCCACCGCGACCTACGCCCAGGGCTCGAGCTCGAAAGTTTTGGTGGCCGGCGCGACCGCGTCGATGGCGCCCGATACTGCCGCCATGGTGCACAACGATCCCCGCCTCGACCAGCACGACGTGTTGGTGAAGAAAGGCTCCGCCCAGGTCATTCGCGGCACGGAGACGGTCCAGTTAGGCAACTACGAG
>DASUBK010000250.1:0-4564 GCA_035763305.1 Terriglobales bacterium
CTGACAGCCGACAGCCGATTGCCGACTGCTGATTGCTGAGTGCTGAATGCTGGAAAATCGGCGACAATCTTCGCTCATGAGACACCTGCGGGTTGTTGTCGCGCTTGTTCTGTTCTCGACGCTGGCCTTGGCGCGGACCCACATCCACCAAAAGCCGGCAGATGTGGGGCACCAGTCGGAGGTGGTGCAGGTCATCATTCATTCCCCGGCGCTGGAGAACAACCTGCTGGGCGATCCGGCGGACCAGCCCGCCTCGATTTACCTGCCGGCGGCGTACAAAACCGAACCGCAGCGGCGCTTCGCGGTGCTCTACTTCCTGCACGGCTACAGCGGCACTGCCGCGGCGGAGATGGAGCGGGTGCTGAGGCCGAAGCTGGACAAGTTGATGGCGGCGCACGTCATCGAGCCGATGATCGTGGTGGCGCCCAGCGGGATGAACAAGCTGTTCGGCAGCTTCTACACCAATTCCGCCACCACCGGGAACTGGGACGACTACATCACGCGCGACGTGGTGGGCTACGTGGACGCGCACTACCGCACCCTGGCGGCGGCCGAGTCGCGGGGCATCAGCGGGCACTCCATGGGGGGCTACGGGTCGCTGCTGCTGGCCTTCCGCCATCCCGACGTGTTCAGCAGCGTGTACGGCATGAGCCCGTGCTGCACCGAGCTGGTGGGAGACCTGAGCGCGTCGAACACGGTGTGGGGACGCATCGCGCAGGTGAAGTCGGCGGCGGAGATGCCGCAGGTGCTGGAGCGGCAGTTTCTGCTGGCGGCGGTGATTGCCATGGACGCCGCCTTCGCGCCCGACCCGCGGAGCCCGCTGTACGGCGACGCGCCCTTCGTGCGCAACAGCGAGCAACTGGCGCCCGATCCGCAGGTGCTGGCGAAATTCCAGCAGCACATCCTGACCACCGCGGTTTCCGGGCTGCTGCCGCTGATCGCGCGGCTGAAGGGGATCTACATCGACTACGGCGCGGAGGACGAGTTCAGCCACATCCCGGCGGGAGCGCGGGCGCTGTCGGAGGAGCTGGCGCAGGCCGGGATTCCCAACACGCTGGAGGTCTACGAGGGCACGCACGTGGACCACGTAGGCCAGCGGGTGGAAGAGCGGATGCTGCCGTGGATGGCGAAGCAGTTGAAACACTAGTCGTGAGTCGGTCGTCGATGGTCGTTGGTCGTTGGCTGTCAGCGGCTAACCGCCAAGGAAACTCTGCTCAAGCCTCGCCATTCCCTCAGCGGCTAAAGCCGCATTAGTTTTGCCGCCTTTTACGGACGGCCTGAAGGCCGTCCCTTTCAAACAGAACACTTGTTCAGGCTTTCCCCCAGGAGACCAGCGACCAAGGACCAGCGGCTAACCGGCCACTAGCGACTAACGACTATCATCGCGCTTCGCCGCCTGGGAGCGGAGGCGCTTGATCTCCTGGAGGCGGTCGCGGATGCGCTTCTCGATGCCCTGGTCCGTCGGATGATAGTAGGTCCGGTCGCGCAGGTTGTCGGGCAGGCACTGCATGTCGGCGACCTTGTTTTCGAGATCGTGGGCGTACTGGTAGCCGGCGCCGTAGCCCACGTCCTTCATCAACTTGGTAGGCGCGTTGCGGATGTGCAGCGGAACCGGCTCGGCGGCGGTCTGCTCGACATCGCGCTGCACCGCGCCGTAGGCGGTGTAGAGCGCGTTCGACTTGGGTGCGATGGAGAGATAGACGGCGGCCTCGGCGAGGGCGAGATTGCCCTCGGGCATGCCGACGAAGTCCACCACGTCGCGGGCGGCGATGGTGAGCGCCATGGCGCTGGGGTCGGCGAGGCCGATGTCCTCGACCGCCATGCGCACCAGGCGGCGGGCGATGTAGAGCGGGTCTTCGCCGGCCTCGAGCATGCGCGCCAGCCAGTAGAGGGCGGCGTCGGGATCGGAGTTGCGGACGGATTTGTGCAGGGCGGAGATGAGGTTGTAGTGCTCCTCGCCGGACTTGTCGTAGAGGAGGATGCGCTTCTGCAGGGCGTCCTGGACGATGGAGTCGGAAATAGTTCCAGTTCCAGTTTCAGTTTCGGTTTGCGGGCGGTTTGCCGCGGCGGCGGAGGCGGCGACTTCGAGCACGTTATAGGCGGAGCGGGCGTCTCCGGATGAGTAGGCGGCGATCTTGCGCAGGGCGGAATCGTCGGCGCGCAGGTTGAGTTCGCCGAGGCCGCGCTCGCGGTCTTCCAGGGCGCGGCGCAGGAGGAGGACGATCTGGTCCTCGGTCAGCGGTTGCAGGATGTAGACGCGGCAGCGGGAGAGCAGCGCGCCAATGATCTCGAAGGAGGGATTCTCGGTGGTGGCGCCGATGAGGCGGATGTTGCCGCGCTCGACGTGGGGCAGGAAGGCGTCCTGCTGCGCCTTGTTGAAGCGGTGGATCTCGTCGATGAAGACGATGGTGCGGGTGCCGTACTGGCGGGCCTTCTCCGCGTCGGCCATGACCTGCTTGATCTCCTTGATGCCGGAGAGGACGGCGGAGAACTCGATGAACTCGGCGCGGGTGACGCGGGCGATGATCTGGGCGAGAGTGGTTTTGCCGACGCCCGGCGGGCCCCAGAAGAGGATGGAGCCCGTGTCGTCGCGCTCGATTTGGGTACGCAGGGGCTTGCCGGGAGCGAGCAGGTGCTCCTGGCCGACGAACTCGTCGAGGGTGCGGGGCCGCATGCGGTCGGCAAGCGGACGGGTGCGATCGGAGGAGGAGGAGTCGGGGCGGGCTGGATCGAAGAGGCTCAAGAGATTTCTGATTTGTGATTTGCGATATGCGATCTGGGCGGGCCGAGGGCACTTACACCAATCAGAAATCGCAACTCATAAATCACAAATCATGCCTTCCTTTGCCGGGCGGCTTCGTACAACAGGATACTCGCTGCGATGGCGGCATTCAGGGACTCGACGCGCGGGGAGTGCGGGATGCTGAGGTAGGAGTCTACAGCGCGGGCGAGGGTGCGGCTGACGCCGGCGCCTTCGTTGCCGATGACCAGGGCAACGGGGCCGCGGAGGTCGGCGGCGGAGAGAGGCGTGCCCTTGTGCGACGAGGTGGCCAGCAGGCGGAGATGCAAGCGCCGGGCGGTGGCGATGAGTTCGTCGTCGGAGAGGCGGAAGACGGGCAGGCGGAAGATCGATCCCGCCGAGGCGCGCAGGGCCTTGGCGTTGTATTGGCTGACAGTTCCCTCTCCCGCGAGAACGGCGGCGGCGCCGAAAGCCTCGGCGGAGCGGACGATGGTGCCGAGATTGCCGGGGTCCTGCACGCCGGAGGCGACGACGACCAGCGGGTCGGTGACGGAGAGCACAGGGTCAAGTGAGTGCTCGGGGAGGGCGACAAGGGCGGCTACGCCCTGGGGCGATTCGGTCGAGACGGCGCTGGCAAAGACGTCGTCGGGGAGAACAACCGTTTCGACGTGGCGGGAGAGTTGGGGGAGAAGGCGGTCGGCGCGGGCGCGGCCGGATTCGGAGAAGAAAACGGTGCCCAGGCGGAGGCTGGAGCGGATGGCCTCCTCGATCAGGTGGACGCTCTCGATGGCGACAAAGCCGTCGGGCGTGGGCTCGGATTGGTGAAAGGCGCGGCGCAACTCCTTGACCAGCGAGTTCTGGCGGGAGGCGATGGAGCGGAGGCGGGCGGACACGGGAACATCATAATTGCCGAGTGCCGATTGCCGAATGCCGATTGAAAGGACCGGTTCCCAGCCTCCGACTTTCGCTCAGGGCAGGCTTCGGAGGTTCACCAAGGACACAAAGTGGGAATCCGGGAAGAAACGAAACCGGAGCGCTTCCCGGCGAGTGTCGCGCTTGCGGGCGGCGGAAATGATATGTTAGCTTTCGCCGTTTGCGGGAAAGGAGCGCTCGTTGCGCGCCGAAATCGTCAAGATTGACTCCAGCCAGCCGGAGGGTTCGCTGGTGGCCTACGTGGCCGAGCAAATCCGCTCAGGGCAAGTGCTGGGCATGCCGACCGACACGTTTTACGGGCTGGCCGCCGATCCCTTCAACCTGCGGGCGGTGGAGCGAGTGTACGAAATCAAATCGCGCTCCAAGCACAAGCCTCTGTCGCTGCTGATCGAAAGCGTGGAGCAGGCGGAGGAGTTGACGCGGCCGCTGCCGGACGAGTTCTACGCGCTGGCGCGCAAGTTCTGGCCGGGGCCGCTTACCATCATCGTGAAGGCGGCGCCGCGGCTGCCGTTGAAAGTCACGGCTAATACCGGGAACGTGGCCCTGCGAGTGCCGGCGGCGCAGATTCCCATGTCGGTGATTCACGCCGCGGGCGTGCCCATCACGGCGACGTCGGCCAACCTGAGCGGCGGGCCGGAGTGCACCTCGGCGGTGGAGGTGCGCGATCAGTTGCGCGACCGCATTTCCATCATCGTGGACGGCGGGACTTCGCCGCGAGCGGTGGCGTCCACCATCGTCGATCTGAGCGAGAACGGCGGCGAATACAAGGTGCTGCGCGAGGGCGCGATTCCACAGCAGGAGATCGTCGAGACGCTGGGATGAGGTCGCGGAATTCCTCACCACGGAGGCACGGAGGCGCTGAGGACGCCGGGCATTGGCGGCGGAGCTCAG
>DASUBK010000251.1:0-2583 GCA_035763305.1 Terriglobales bacterium
GCAAGCTGCACGGCGTCAACGACGCCGAGTGCGCCGTCCTGGTCAGGGATGAATATCAGCACCAGGGGCTGGGCACGGAACTGGTGCGCCGTTTGCTGGAAATCGCGCGCGATGAGAGACTGGACAACGTGGTTTCCACCATGCTCAGCATCAACCGCGAGATGCGCTCCATCTGCAACCGGCTGGGCTTCCGCCTGCACACCGACCTGGAGGAAGACCTGGTCAACGCCAGGGTCGAGCTCCATCCGCCTCGCGGATGATCGTGCTACGATTGATTTATCGATAACGCGGCCCATCCCAGGCTGTGCGCAGGGTGGACGGAAACGCAAATTTAGGCCAGAATCTCTCGGGGGAATCCTATGAGCCTGGGTACGATACCGGCGGTCAAGAACTATTCGTTTCTGCTGAACGGGCAGTGGCTGAGCCAGGGCGAGGCGGTCGAGGTGCGGGCTCCTTACAACCAGGAAGTTCTGGGCACGGTGGTCTACGGAACCCGCCAGCACGCCGAGGCGGCCATCGCGGCGGCCGTGCGCGCTTTTGAGACCACTCGCCGTTTGCCCGCCTACGAGCGGCAGCGCGTCTTGCGCAGCATCGCCGTCGCCCTCACCGAGCGCCGGGAGGAGTTTTCCCAGGTGCTGGCCCGCGAGGCCGGCAAGCCCATCCGCGCCGCCCGCGCCGAAGTGGAACGCGCGATCCTCACTTTCCACATGGCCGCCGAGGAGAGCACCAGAATTTACGGCGAGGTCCTGCCCTTGGACGTGCAACCGGCCGCCACCGGGCGCTGGGGCATCGTGCGCCGCTTTCCCCTGGGGCCGATTTCGGCCATCACTCCGTTTAATTTCCCCCTGAACCTGGTCGCGCACAAGGTGGCGCCCGCCATCGCCTGCGGCTGCACCGTTGTGCTGAAGCCCGCGCCCCAGACCCCGCTCTGTTCGCTCATGCTGGGAGAGGTGGTGCAGCAGGCGGGCTGGCCCGACGGCGCCCTCAACGTGGTCCCGCTCAGCAACGAAGATGCCGCCCCGCTGGTGATCGATGAGCGCATCAAGCTGCTCACCTTCACCGGCAGCGGCGCCGCCGGCTGGGAACTGCGCAAGCGCGCCGGCAAAAAGAAAGTCGCGCTGGAGCTGGGAGGCAACGCCGGCGTCATCGTTCATTCCGACGCCGACCTGGACTTCGCGGCCGAGCGCTGCGTGGCCGGTGGGTTCGGCTATGCCGGCCAGACCTGCATTTCGGTGCAGCGCATCTACGTCGAGCGCAGCGTGCGCGAGAAGTTTCTCAAAGCTCTTCTCCCCCGCGTCGCCAGGTTGCAGGTTGGGGACCCGCTGGCGGAAAAAACCGATATCGGCCCCCTGATCCGCGAGTCTGACGCCAAGCGCGCCGTGGAATGGGTTGAGGAGGCAGTGGCCGGCGGCGCCCATCTGCTCTGCGGCGGCAAGCGCTCCGGATCCCTCATGGAGGCCACCGTGCTGACCGGCACCAAGCCGGCCATGCGCGTGAATTGTCTGGAAATTTTTGCCCCGGTGGTCACTGTCGAAGCCTACGACGATTTCGCCGACGCCGTGCGGCGGGTCAACGATTCCGCCTTCGGCCTGCAGGCCGGCGTCTTCACCCGCGACACCCGCCTGCTGTTCCAGGCGTACGAAGAGCTGCAGGTCGGCGGCGTCATCGCAGGCGACGTGCCCACCTTCCGCATGGACCACATGCCCTACGGCGGCATCAAGGAATCCGGCCTGGGACGCGAAGGCCTGCGTTACGCTATCGAGGAGATGACCGAGCGCAAACTGCTGGTCATGAACCTCCAGTAACCCTGGCGGCGC
Organism: Terriglobales bacterium; assembly: GCA_035763305.1. Lineage (GTDB taxonomy): Bacteria > Acidobacteriota > Terriglobia > Terriglobales > Acidobacteriaceae > DASUBK01. Next base: position 1,818 of record DASUBK010000251.1, read on the forward strand.
GGCCCTGCTTCGGGAAGGGCACGGCTTTACAGGCTGCGGAAAAACTCCAGAATCCGTCTTCCGGGGGGAAGGGCACGGCTTCAGCCGTGCCGTAACTGGCCCATTATCAACTCCGGCTTTAGCCGCTGAGGTTAGAATTCGATTCACCGGGGGACTTTTTGCGCAGCCTCTTTAGCCGTGCCGAAAAGTCGCCCTAACCTATTGTCATTCCAAGCGCCGATCTGCGCCGAAGGCGAGGGAGGCGCGAGGAATCCGCTTTTTGTGAAGGTGCAACGAGCGTTGCGCCTTGTTTTTTCTCCGGGCCGCGTAATTCAAAAGAATGTCATCCTGAGCGAGGGCGAGCGGAAGTGAGCCCGAGTCGAAGGACCTCGCGTTTTGTGGGGAGCGGAAATGTCCTTGGAGCGAACCCCAGAAGCCGAGATCGAGCGGTTGCGCCAGCGCCTCTCTGCGCGTCCTGCCGGTTGGCGCGACGCCGGCTCGCGCATCGACGCCTCCGCCCTGGAGCGCGAACTGCGCGCCGCCGTGACCGGCGAAGTCCGCTTTGACGCCGGCAGCAAGGCCATGTATGCGGTCGACGCCTCCAACTACCGCCAGGTCCCCATTGGCGTCGTAATCCCCAAATCCACAGACGATGTTGTTCGCACCATCGCGCTTTGCCGCCAGTTCGGCGCCCCCGTTCTGTCGCGCGGCGGAGGCACCAGCCTCTCGGGCCAATGCTGCAACGTCGCCGTCGTCATCGACTGGTCCAAGTACATGAACCGCATCC
>DASUBK010000252.1:0-6745 GCA_035763305.1 Terriglobales bacterium
GTAGTGGCAGTAGTCGAGCAAGTCGGCGAAAGTCGGAAAGCGGGTGATGCTCTGGTCGCGGCGGAAGGCGGCCAGCAGGTCGGCGAAGGGCTGGCGCGGGATGTCTATCTCGCGGATGGTCTCGCGCAGGGCGACGAAGACGGGATGGCGGGGCGAGCCCTCGTAGGCCGCGTTCAACTCCTCTTCCCATTCATCCAGCAGGCGCAGGGATTCCTGCGGATCCCCTACCTCATCTCCCAGGTCGTCGGAGATGCGGCAGTACGCGTACACGTTGTAGAAGTGCTGTTGCAGGCGCGCGGGAAGGAACCAGGTGACGACGGAGAAGTTTTCGTAATGACCGAGCGCCAGGCGTTTGCAATAGGCGCGCGCCTGCTCCAGCGAGGGCGCCTGCGCGGGAATGGCGTACTCCGGCGGCAGGCCGGTAAAGGGGACCGAGTTGGGTTGAGGCTGCAAGATAGCTGTGAGCTCGGAGCTTTGAGCTGTGAGCTTATTCCGTTTCCAATCAGGATTGTCGCATTCGCCCGTCGGTCGGCCAATGATTAAGATGGCTCTAATCGGCGACAGGGCGAAGCTCAAAGCTCAAGGCTTAGAGCCGAAAACAAAACGGCCCAGACTTCCACTTCCTGGAGTCTGGGCCGGAAATTCAGTGCCCGGGGATGATCGCGGTCTTGATGTCCCCGTTACGGTTGAGCATGTGGCGCAGCACGTTCTGCAGCTTGGAGAGCGGCGCCTCGCCGGTCACGTAGTCGGCGCTGCGGATCTTGCGCTCCGCAATCAGGGCGAAGGCCTTGCGCACCGTTTCCGGCGTGTGGTGGAAGGTCGCCTTGAGGCTGACCTCCGAGTAGTGCAACCGGTTGGTGTCGAGGGCGACCTTGGTTCCGCTGGCACAGCCGCCGAAGAAGTTGACGGTGCCGCCCTTGCGCACCATGTCAATGGACCACTCCCAGGCCTCGGGGCGGCCGACGGCTTCGACCACCACATCGGCGCCGCGGCGGTCGGGGGTCAGGGCGCGCACCGCTTCCACCGGGTCCTGCACCTGGGTGATCTGCACCACCTCGTCGGCGCCCAGGCGTTTGGCGGCGTCCACCTGCGAATCGCGCTTGGCCACGGAGATCACGTTGCAGCCGCTCAGCTTGGCCACCTGAATGAACATGAGGCCGATAGGCCCCCCGCCGATGACCACCACGGTGTCGCCGATCTCCATGTTGGTCTCATGCAGGCCGCGCAGCACGCAGGCCAGAGGCTCGACCATCGCCGCCTCTTCGTAGCTGACGTTGCTGGGAATGGCCAGCATGTTGGTCTCGACGATGCGCCGGGGAATCTTGATGTACTCCGCGTAGGCGCCATTGTTGAACAGCAGGTCCTCGCAGAGGTTCTCCTGATGTTTGGAGCAATAGAAGCACATCTGACAGGGGGCGGAGTTCAGGGCCACCACCCGCATGCCGGTCTTGAACTGCTTCACTCCGGGACCGACCTCTTCCACGATGCCGGCCAGTTCGTGACCGAAAAGGGCTGGGGGCACGATCATGCGCGCGTGATAACCGCGCTGGTAGACCTTCAGATCGGTCCCGCAAGTGAGTGCCACCTGCACCTTGATCAGCACCTCACCGGGGCCGACATGGGGGATGGGAACTCGTTCAATCTTGACGTCCTCTTTTCCGTAGAGGACCGCCGCCGTCATGTGTCCGTTCACGCTCGCCTTTCCTTCCATCGGCCGCCCGCCTGATCTCGCATCAGACGCCGGGCTGGATGACGATTTTCATCGAGTCCGGCTGGGGGTGAGCAGCCAAATTCAGCGCCGCAATGGCGTCGGACAGGGGAAAGCGGTGGCTGATGAGCCCTGCCAGGTTGACCTGGCCGCTGCACACCCAGCGAACCGATTCCTCCTGCAACTCTACCGAAGCGCTGTAGGACCCCACCAAGCTCTTTTCATCCACGCAGATAGCAGCGGGATCCAAAACGGCCTCTCCGCGAACCGTCTGGGCGAACAGCATGATCCGGCCTCCAGGCCTTGCGGCCGCAATCGCGGGCTGGATCAGGCTGTTCCCGGCTACCGCCAGGATGACAGCGTCGGCCCCGCGTCCCTGGGTTTGCTCCCGTACCGCCTGTACTGTCTGCGTACGGGATGCCTCGATGGAACGTCGAAGGCCAAAACCATCAGCTATTTTAAGCCTCTGAGAGAACAAATCGGAAGTAATAACATCAGCACCCGACTTTTGTGCCAGCAAAGCCAACAAGATACCGATAGGACCCTGGCCGATCACCAAAACCGTTTCGCCTGCTTCCAGCCCCAGCGCGGCAATTCCCTTCATGCAGGTATTGACCGGCTCGATGAAGGAGGCCTGCTCGAAGGAGACGGAATCGGGCAGACGGACGACGCCGCCGCGCTCGACGATCCAGTCCATCACCCGCACGTATTCGGCGAAACCGCCGCCGCTAGGCTCAAAACCGGCGGTGCAGCCGACCTTCTTGTACAGCGGGCACTGCGCGAAGACCTTGCGCCGGCAGTAGAAGCATTCGCCGCAGGGGATGTGATGGAAGACCATCACCCGGTCGCCCACCCGGAAGTTGGCTACATTCGTCCCTACCGCAGCGATAGCCCCCGCGGTTTCGTGTCCGAAAATGCGCGGTGCCGAATGGGAACCTGTTGCGATTTTCTTCAGATCGGTGCCGCAGATGCCGCAGGTATGGACCCGGATCAGGATTTCGCCCGCCCCAAGCTCGGGAACCGGCACTTCCTCCATGCGGACGTCATTGATGCCGCGGTAAACTGCGGCGCGCATGGTGCTGGCAATCGCCGGTATTTTGGGGGAGCGCTCTGATTGGGCAGCAGTTGGGACCATCGGGTTCTTAGCTAATAAACGCGCGACTCGGTTGTAAGTTTCAAATTCTTAAAGGCGTTAGCTGAGAGCATAGGGGCCACCGCGTCAGCCAACTGGCGTGCCGCCAGACCGGAATTGCGGGCCAGGCGCAGCATCACGCCCCACAGCGCCGGCCGCAGAATGGCGTGCCCGATCAAGGCCGCATTCCGCAATTGTCCCTGCGGGTCGACGAAACGTCCCAGCGGCGGCATGGGGAAATCGGCCTTGTCGGAAACCGCTTTCACCATCATGCAGCGAATCCCGTGAAAGGCCGCCGTCTCGGCCACTATGGCCCCTTCCATATCGACGGCTAGCGCGTCCGGGAACCTGCGCCGCAAATCCGCTTTCTCCTCCACTCCGGCAATCGTTGCCGAACTGATCAGCACTCCGGCGCCGCCGGAGAGGGAAAATCGGGCGCCGGTGGCGGAGTTCACCACCTCGGCTGGGCGGAGCACCTCGCCTACGCGGGCGTCCTCGCGCAGCGCGCCCGCCAAGCCGACCGACATCAGCAGCGCCGGGCGGATGCGTTCGACCAGCGCCTCGGCGGCCCGCATCCCTGCCTGCGGGCCGATGCCGCCACACACCAGGGTTACCTTTCCGCTCTCGAACACCGGAACCTTGACGCCGCCGAGGTCCCACTGCGAGCGCCGCCACTGCGCCACCAGCGGCGTAACCTCCGTCACCATGGCGGCCACGATGCCGATCTGCTCAGACATAGCCGTTGGCTCGAAACCAATCGCACGCGCGTCGCAGGGCGTCGTCCACCGGCGCCGCCTTCCAGCCCAGTTCCCTCTCCGCCCTTGCGGCGGTGACGAACATCTTCTTGCGCCCCATGCGCACCGCGTCGATGGTGACGCGCGGCTCGCGGTGCAGAATCTTGCCCGTGACCACGGTGTCGGCGACGCCCGCCGCCAGCGCCATGGCGTAGGGCAGCTTCACCCTCGGCGCAGCGAGACCGGTGATCGCGGCCAGGCGATCGAGAATCTGCTTCAGCGTGAGGTTCTCGCCGCCCAGGATGTAGCGCTCGCCGGCGGTTCCCTTCTCCCACGCCGCAATGTGGCCGCGCGCCACGTCACGAACATCGACAAGGTTCAATCCCGTATCGACGTACGCCGGGAACTTGCGCTTCAAGAAGTCCACGATGATGCGGCCGGTGGGCGTGGGCTTGATGTCGCGCTCGCCGACCGGCGTGCTCGGATTGACCACCACGACTTCGACGCGGCCCTTGCCTGTTTTGATCGCCTCCTGCTCGCCGAGAAACTTGGAGCGCTTGTAGGGGCCGATCATGTCCTTCAATCCCACGGGCGAACTCTCATCGGCGGGATGGCCGTTGGCGAAGCCCATGGTCGCGACGGAACTGCAGTACACGACGCGCCGGATGCCCGCTGCGGCGGCAGCCTGGATCAACGCTCGCGTGCCGTCCACGTTGCAGCGATACATCGCCTTTTCGTCGGCTGCATCGCGCGTCCACAGGCGGTAATCGGCGGCGACGTGGAAGACCGCGTCGCAACCGCTCATCGCCTTCTCCAGCGACTGCGGCTGCAGCAGGTCGCCAGTAACGCGCTCGGCGCGCAGGTCGTCGATGTTGCGCGTGTCGCTGGTCGACCGGAGCAGCAGGCGCAGTTCGGCGCCCGCAGCCGCGAGTTCACGCGCCACGTGCGTGCCGACGAAACCGGTCGCACCTGTGACAAAAGCCCTCATTGCTCCTTACTTCGTGGCCTTCGTGCAACCTTCGTGTCCTTCGTGTGAACCGGCCCTGTTCGTTCACACAACCGACACGAAGGTCACACGAAGGCCTCTACTCCAATTTCTCAGGCTCCAGCGAGATGTTCTGTTCGCCGGCGGCTTTGCGCTCCCAGTAGGAGCGTACCCAGGTTTCCCAGCTCTTGCCGGCGGCCATGTCGCGGCCGGTGAAGGCCAGGGCTGCAATGTCGGAGTACGGCACAGAGATTTTCTGGCCGCTTTGCTTGTCCACCAGGCGCACCGCCGACTGCGCCAGCGTGGCGCCGGTGCGCCGGTCGAAGATGTAGCCTTCGACCTTGGAGCCGTTCTTGCGCGCGATCTCGACGTCGCCGCGATAGCCGAAGGCTTCCTCCAGCGCCTGCTTCAGGTCCTGCTCGGAAGCAAGCTCGGGCACCCAGCCTTCCAGGTTTTCGCGCTGCGCTCCGGGAACGACTTCCAGAGCGTTGGGGTCGGCTGTAGCAGCGGGGTCGCGGTGCCCGGCCTCGCGGCCGCTCACGCCCGTGTCTCCTGCGCCGGCTGCTCGATCTGCACCAGGGGATTGAAGGCGTGCACCGGGCGCACCGGCTCGTTGAGCATGGCCTGCGCCTCGGGATCGCGATAGCGATGCGAGAACGTGGCCTTCACCGTAGACCAGAACCCGTTCCAGCTGCCGAAGGTGTCGTTGACGGCCGAGGCTTCATAGCCGCTATGCACCATGCAGTTGGCGCACTTGGGATTGCCGCTTTCGGTGCCGTAGTTGTGCCACTCGGTCTCGGCCAGCAGCTCGGCAAAGGAATCGGCGTAGCCGTCCTGCAGCAAGTAGCAGGGTTTTTGCCAGCCGAAGACGTTGAAGGTCGGCATGCCCCAGGGCGTGCAGGCGTAGTCGCGCTTGCCCATCAGGAACTCGAGGAAGAGGGGCGACATGTTGAAGCGCCAGTCGTCCTTGCGGTTGGCGAGGATGGCGCGGAAGAGGCGGCGGGTGCGGGCGCGTCCCAGGAAATGCTGCTGGTCGGGGGCCTTCTCGTAAGAGTAGCCGGGCGAAAGCATCATGCCCTCGACCCCCAGTTCCATCATCTCGTCGAAGAAGGCGCGCACGCTCCTGGGATCGGCGCCGTCGAAGAGCGTGGTGTTGGTGGTGACGCGGAAGCCGCGCGCCAGCGCTTCCTTGATGCCTTCAATGGCCTTCTGGTAGCCGCCTTCCAGGCAAACGGAGAAATCGTGGTGTTCCTGCTGTCCGTCCACGTGAACGGAAAACGTCAGGTACTTGCTGGGCTTGAATTGATCGATCTTCTGCTTCAGCAACAGCGCGTTGGTGCACAGGTAGATGTACTTGCGGCGCGCCACCAGCCCGGCGACGATCTCCCCGATCTGCGGATGCAGCAGCGGCTCCCCGCCGGGGATCGCAATCGTCGGCGCGCCGCACTCGTCCACCGCCTGGAAGCACTCCTCCGGCGTGAGCTGCATCTTCAGCACGTGGCCGGGGTACTGGATCTTGCCGCAGCCGGCGCAGGCCAGGTTGCAGCGGAACAGCGGCTCCAGCATCAGCACCAGCGGGTAGCGCTTGCGGCCTTGCATGCGCTGCTTCAGGACGTAGGTCGCCACCGTCCACATTTGCGATACCGGAACCGCCATCGTCTCTCCTAGACCGTTTTCTCGTTGGCCGTGAGCACCTGCGCGTACGTGGTCAGCGCCAGCAGCGGGAAGTACTCGGCGTACATGTGATATTTGAGGTAGAAGACGCGCGGGAAGCCGGTTCCCGTGAACGGCTTCTCCCGCCATGAACCGTTCTTAAGCTGCGACGCCAGAAGGTAGGCGACGCCTTTGGTTACCGACTCGCTGCGCGTGTCTCCGGCGGCAAGCAGGCCCAACACCGCCCACGCCGTTTGCGACGCGGTGCTCGCGCCGATGCCGCGCTGCGCCGGATCGTCGTAGGAGTCACAGCTCTCGCCCCAGCCGCCGTCGGGATTCTGCACCATGCGAATCCACTCCGCGGCCTGCTGGATCATGGGCTCGTGATTATCCATGCCCTGCGCTTCCAGCCCGCGCAGCACGCACATGGTGCCGTAGAGGTAATTCACGCCCCAGCGGCCGAACCACGAACCGTCCGGTTCCTGCTGTTTGCGAACAAACTCTAAAGCGCGCTTCACCGACTTGTGGTTCTG